>NZ_QWGO01000051.1:0-10930 GCF_003435535.1 Desulfotomaculum sp. OF05-3
CGGACAAGTGGTGTAAAAGTACCCGTAATATTCAACATACCATATCATCATTTTTGCTATACAATGCATAATAGCCTATTTTCTGGCGACCAACAGCCTCATTAAATCCTGCCAGCGATTCAATTGTGTATGGAGATAATTGTTCATTGACCGCCTGCGCCGCCCTAATCAAAAGGTCCCGATTGTCTGGCTTCGCCGCCTCATGGTATAGCGCTTTTTGACGTTCTTTGCTAATCCCTCTATCTTCCCAGCTTAAGTCTCTCGTCCGCATTACGTTCTTCTCCCCTATATTCTCCTGCTGCCATCTCAAGATCAGCAGCAGGAGTCTTCTTCTATCGCTGTCCTCCTGTTACAAGTCTCACGCTTCCGCGGTTGTTTTCTGCATCAATTACGGGTTTCAATACTCGCCCAAGCTGCGCCAGATTGCCCTCGAAACGAATCACGATCTGTTGACTACCGCCGGACATTCCACTTTCCATCAATGCCTCCAAAAGCGCCTGTTTCATCGTACTCAGAGGTGAAACGACCTCCGTCTCCCGCTTGTTATCGCCTAGGATCGCCGCAAACTCCCCGGCGCGTGGCGGGACCACAGTTCCGGATGCCAATTTCGGCAGATGGACCCGCGGAACATCTACGTTACCGATATGCAGTCCACCAACGATCGGCACCTCATCCGGAATCCCCGAAAGCAGATCATTGATACCGTTGATGATCCCGTTAATTCCAGATTCAACCAAAGATATTATGCCATTCACAATATTGACTACCGTGCTTGCGAGAGTCCTTATGATAGTCTCTATACCGCTCACAACGCCTCCGAAAATCTTTTTGATTCCTTCCCAGGCTTTCTCCCAATCTCCGGTAAAAACTCCGCTCAGGAACTCTATAAGGCCTCGGAACACTGTAATAACCGAATTGATAAAGTCTATCGTTCCTGCTACCCAGCCCGATGTAACCGTCAGGACGCTCTTTAATATAGCCGCTATTGTCGGTCCCAGAAGATCAACAAACCAGCCAATCACCTGTGCTATCCCTCTGCTGTAGATCAAATTGATCAGATTTATCATGTCTGTAATAAATCCATTGAAATTCGAAAGAAATGGTCGGATGTGCTGCTGCCATAGCATGTCTACAACTTCCATAAAGGTGTCCCACACCGGTTTTAAGACTTTTTCCCATACGTGCTCAAAGATATCACATGTAGCGTTCCACGCGTCCTGCATTCCCTGCGAGAGCTTTTCCCAGTTTGCTGCCATCCATATGGCTGCCGCTACCACGCCGCCGATTGCAACAAGCAGAGGTCCTCCCAGTGCGCTTACAAGGACAGTAATTGCTTCCAGTGCTCCACCACTGCCTATCATTGCCGCCACGACTGCCGCGATATTTCCGACAACCTCCAAAAGTGCGGCAGCAAACGGTATCAGTTTCCAAGCTGCGAATGCTGTGATGATAGACGCGCCGATCACATCGACAACAGCCTGGTTTTCCGAGATTACGTCAAAAACACTTGCCAGCATTTTCATAAGTGCCGGAAGACCACTTTGCAGTAAATAACTGAACATTGGAAGGATAATTCCAGAATATAATTTTTCAAGGAATGTTCCGATCGACCGGATCAGACCTCCGCTCGCCCCGAGTAGGACATTGACCCCTTCCAATAACGGAGATAAATTGAGTGCAGCACTCCACCGAACGGTAGCTTGAACGATCCCAGAGATGAAACTTAACATTATTTGTAAAATGTTAGCGATATTCTGAATGATAGATGTTCCTAACTCGTTCATATCCCATGCATTTCGAAGACTCTCCGTTATATTTCCGAGAACATCCATAATTCCCTGTACGATCTGCAGAACGGTTTCTGCCATTCTTTCTCCAGAGCCGTTTGTCCAGACCTCCATCATGCTGCTTCCTACACTTTTAGCGAGTGCTGACAACTTTGAAAACGCTCTCTTAGCCGATTCGATGGTCGTCTGTCCTTCTTTGATCCAGGCATTTTTAAGCGGCTGAAAAATGGTTCCCAGTATTTCTTTTATACGACTTGCCATTTTCTGAATTTTCTCTTCTATAGCAGTCGTTTCAAACATATCTGCCGGCTTTGTATCACTGCCGCCCGAGCCGCTGCCGGAGTCTTTTCCCTTCGAACCGATCTGCTCAATCGTGTCAAATGATGCGAGGCTCTTCTCAGCTTTTTTTGCCGCGGATCCAGTTTTCTTTAACGATGCCGCATAATCTTCCTGCACTTTCGTAGCTTTTATAAACGTGCTCTGGCCGGTGAGGGCCGCAAAAAGCTGTGCCACAGCCGTTGCAGCGGACGTTAATAGGCCGATAAGATAATTCAATGCCGGAGCTACTGCGGTAAGAATCGGGGCAAACGCTGTTGCAAGTGCGTTCTTAAGCTGGGTCAACGATGCCATAAGTCCGGAAACTGCTCGATTTGTGCTGTCTGAATACTGCATAATATTTTTCATTCCATCGGTTACAGCACCGCGGATGCGGTTGAAAAGAGCAAACAGCGACCGGATACCAAACGCATAGCTGAACATCTTTTTAAATCCCACATTGGTTTTGTTTACCGACTGTGCCAGACGGTCTCCCGAACGCGCCGTGGTCTTTTCCTCTTCTCCTACCGTTCTCATGAGCTTAGACGTTGATTTCGCTATTTCAGAAAGTCTCTGTAAAACTGTTGACGTCTTGCTTCCTGCCGTCGATATCTCTTTTAAGGGCTCGTTCGCTCCAGATCCCTTAATTTTTTTCAGACCTTCTGCCACCTGCTCTCCCGTTTGTGCAACATCTTTCAGCGCTCCTGCTGCCTTTTCTCCAGCCGGATCCATTTGGTTTAAAACCATACCAGCGGAGCTTCCGTAACGCTTAACTGCATCCGAATAGTTCCTGATATCCGCCGCTGCACTTCCAAACACAGCCTCCATCGCTCCAGGATCGTAGCCAAAACTGCTCGTCCGTTCAAACGAGGATTTGATCTTTTCACCTGTCTTTTCTGCACTGTCAGCTACCCTTTCAAACTCTTTCTGTAAGCGGCGTTCACCATTCGCTATGCCATCGGTATTGATTTTGGTGTCAATGATAATTGATCCATCACTGTTCATATGTCACCACCTAACATAAAAAGGCCGGCAATCTCCTTCTCAAGAGACTACCGGCACCATTTTGCCTTTTGCAAATACCACTTTATTTGCTCTTCGTATATACGATTTTTCTCGTTACTTCAAGAACTACCACATCATCTTTCCGCTGTTTGATCTCTGCCGTATTTCCACGTTCAAGGATCTCTTTGATAATCTTCTCCATGTATGTATCCAACCCTAAATATCTCCCGTCTTGGCAGCAGAGGTCTTATGAATGCCCTTTGAATCTCTATATGCATCCGCATACCGTTTTACACGCTCCTTGCTCGCTTCCTCGACTTCTTCGCTGATGACTCCGAGTGCCGCCTCCATAAACGCTTCAACCAACAGCTTCTGTTCCTTTCCGACTACTGCCAGCGGTGACTGTCCGGCGAATACCGCGTCATATACATCTGAGTTGAAAATATAATTCAGTTCCGCTCTGATGAATTCGTTAAACTTTTCCAGCTCATTGCTGGCCTGCTCCAGAGTAAACATCTCATCTTCAGACGCGGTCCCATCTGCTTTAAGTCCAACATCCTTCAGCTTTTTCTTTTCTCCGCGGATATCATCTAACGCCTTGCGGAATCTCTGGAGAATGTCTGCATCAGTCGGATTAAACCGGATCACACGTTCCGGATCATCATTGATCGTAAATTCCTTATACCCAGTCTCAAAATTAATGCTCTTCATCGGCTTCCTTCTCCTTTTCCTCGTAATATTCTAACTCACGTTCGTTTTCCTTGATCTGCTCCTTCAACTTTTTACCGCGTTCACCAAACCCTTTCAGTGTTTCCGCCATTGCAAGAGCTACAACTTTTGCCACGCTCTTTTCATTTTTATTTTTCATTCTCGTGTCCTCCATTTATTGCCTCATAAATTGCAGCGAGTTCGCAAATAATCGCAAAAAGCATTCCGCTAAGACAAATCATACTGATCATCTCGTCCTCTCCTCTATCATCAAATCTCACTTGGCACAGACTTGAAAAGTTTCTTCTGGCTCTTACCAACAGCCTCACCGACTTTTGCAATTGCATTTAAAACCCGCCGTTTATCCTCCGGCGTGAACTCGTATCTCATTTTTCGCGATAGTGTACCTTCTGAAATTCCCAGCTCATCTGCAACCTGCCATTGCGCCACACCGTTTTTCTGCATTTCTTCACGTATAGATTCGTTATTCACTGCAACAGCTCCTTTCATTGTCGTTGTTGTTGATGTCAGTGTAACATTTTTTTTAAGAACACGTATCCCCACATTTTCGGTATATTCAACACGTAGACACACCATCAGGCGAGTCCTATAGCAGCGAAAATCGTCTCTAATCATGCAGATAATGCCCCGCTATTACACTGATACGGTTATGTCCGAGATACCGGGACACCTGCTGCATAGCAATCTTGTCGTATACCACTCCAGCCCGATCACACCGACACACATACCGTTCTGACTTAGGCAAAGCAGACACCGGCCGCGCCAACCGCTTATACCATGCCGAGGCATAATCGGCCCGGTAACTATGTATATCAGCGTGACTGGATACATGCGACCAGACCTTACCGGCTCCAGCAGCCAAACAGCAACGTACTACTGTGTCCTCATAATCCGGCAGTACCGGAACATCACGGTATTTCCCGCCTTTGCCTTTGATGTGAACCAGATAATAGCCGTCCTCCCGGTGCTCTAACTGACTTCCACGAACCACCTGGAGCTCCTTTCGATTTCTGAGCCCAGATCCTCTGCAAAACTCCACCAAATCACGATTACAATCCTCCGAAAAATGGATATCGGAAACCTTTCGCCCTCTCGATCGGGTGATGTCCGCACGTCTTCGGGGAGCTGTCCTGATACCGAGATCATCCACGCTGCAGCAGTACGTCTTTGCGATGGCCGCCGCGATCAGCTTAAGTGTTGACGGGGCATAACCGGCAGCAGTCAAGACCTGGATATATTCCGCAGCGTACCCCTTCGCCTTTTTCAGGCTCCGGACACCATGCTGATCTTTCACCCATCTGACGAAGTCACAGGAATGCCTCAGATAGACCCTGTAGGTCTCCCAGGAATAGATCCGCGGCACTTGGCATCCATTTAACCTGTCGTTTCTTTTGCTGCATCCAATCGCAAGCTGTGAGTCCAGGGTATCCTGCACCTGGCGGATCAGCGAGGTTCTTTTGTTTCTTTTTCTCACCACAATCCTCCTCTCCTGGTCATTGCCCCGCCGATGATCGCGTAGGCAGTATGGGGTATTTTCTAATTCCCCATTTTTGCGGATAACACTTTTTGGTCTGTTTAAGATATCACAGCCAATTTTTACGCCGCGGCCAGCGGTCCGGACAGGCAATAGTCCTCCTTGCAGGGTCAACAGGTTACATCTGCAACAGGATCCAGCGCATATAGCGCGCGAATATGGGATAGCTGGATGCATCCGGCAGCAGTTGCACCGATGCAATAATGGAGCTACAGAGGAAAGCTCCGGGATCTCTCGTTGTAGATTTGCGGTTCCAGTTATTGGCCGCACGATCGGATAATGAAATAAATCAATCAAAAAGAGATCCCGTCATAGTCAGTGACTGGAATCTCTGTACTCAATACCTATATCTTTTTTCACTATCAGTATGTGGATGGATCCGTCTCGAAAGAGACGAAAAAACACTCAGAATGAGCATTCTGTAGATTTTTATGAAACAAAAAAGGTCACTACACCCATATAGATGTGGCGACCTAATAATCCCAAAACAAAATTGACACTAAACAATACATTGGTATAATAACACATCGGTCATAATTTGTAAAAGTCTAAACACATTATTTGTGAAGGTAAACCGCTATCACCGTTTACAAATCCATAAAACGGCCTTTGTAAACGGACAGCTCCTCCCCTACTGCCCAATTAGGCCGATGATGACCAAAAAGTGTTATCCGCAAAAATATATATTTCGCCATCGTAAAAAAATATTTTCATAGCAATTTTGTACTCTTATGATTCCATAATTGATCTCATAAATTCTTTCGTTTCCCTCTCCGCGATATTATGGCGAATTCGTTCTTCTGGCATCGGTAATGGGATCGTCATCTTTTCGATTCTTTCTGTAATCCGATCATCGCCACTTAATTTTACCATCTCACAGTTGCTGGTAAAGATCACCGGCTTTCTCTCCCGATACCTGTAATCGATTAACCGAAAGATTGCCTCGTTAATCCATGCCTGTCCACCATCGTGAGCACCAATATCATCCAAAACCAAAAGCCGACATGCGTAAAGCCCATCCAGTGTCTGCAGATCAGACACATCTTTACTCTTAACCAGTTCAATAAAATCCGGCAACGTGATGAACTTCATCGAGAACGGGCGTCTTGCCGTGATCTCATTTGCCAGAATACACGCCAAAAATGTCTTGCCTGATCCTTTACATTTTGAATAAATATAAAGTCCTCGACCAGACTTTTCGAATTCTGCAAATCGTTCCACAAATGCATCAACGGTCCTCTTCTGCATTTTAATATCATCGCGGTACAACGTCCAATCAAATGATTCTCTTGTTTTCCCCATATACTCTGATGGCATCATACTTCTCAAAATCCTTGTAGACGGATCTTGATTATATGCAGATTCGCTCCCTAACGGCATCATAAATGGCTGCGTATATCCGTAACCAGGTACGGAGCAGGTTACTAAAAGACAGCGTTTTCCATTCTCTCCAATTGTTTTAATGTCCGTCACCGTCCCCTGCACCTGGCATGAATTGTTTATAGAAATCTGAAGCTGGTCTCCTATTCTCATCATCTTCGTCCTCCTTCGCTGTCTGGGTCCGTTTTATGTAATCGTTACCTTGGTCTTGTGCCCGATTTAACCAACCGTTTATAAAAGATGTAATTCCTCTCCGTGTTTTTCTTCTTTCCGGGTTTGATTCGCACCATGCTACCATCTTTTTTAATTCACTTTCAACAGCAACAGCCGGATATGCTGACTTCCAAATTTCTAACTTATCCACGGGAACATCATAAAAGCTCTTATCTTTTAAAATCATTTTAATTCCCGTGCATGACGGTACAGATGAATTTCTGTCTGATACAAGTTTTTTCAAATCACTCGATACTTCTTCGGCATCGTTACATGAATTAACCTGTTCTTTACTATCCTCATCTATACTATACTGGGTATCCATTCGGTCTACCACCGGTATACCATCGGTAGACCGAATGTATTTTCCATTTATGATTGTTAAGCCTTTTAATTCTTCCCCATAAACTGTTGGTGTATGGCGATCACTTCTCAAATAATTATTCTGCTTCCAATGTGTTATTACGACCAGACCTTCTCCCAGCAAAAGGACATAACCTCGTGCGATTAAAATCCTCAAGTCATCTGATGAACAGTTGACTAATTTGGTAATTTTTCGAGGAGATGATACAAACCCATCATCGTCTGCACGCATCCCCAAATGAAAGTACAGACACTGAGAGGATGCAGGCATGTCCATAAACTGATCCGTATCCACCACAGTAAGAGAAAACATTCTGCGATTTGCCATTGCACATTCACCTTCTTCATCAATACTCTATAATTTCAAACCTCTTGTTCGCCGTTCAAGAAATTTATAAATTTTTCTTCGTTTATAAGAACTTTTCTTCCCGCTGTAATGTGAACGACCTTTTTCTCCAAACATAATTTTCTAATGTAATAATAAGAAAGTCCCGTCTTCTTTGCCGCTTCCTTAATCGTTACCATTGTAGGAATTGCCATTCTCTTTCCGCTCCCTTCTCTTTCCATTCATCCCAACGCCCGCCCGGCTAATTGAATAGATTAATACTCGTCTGCAAGGATCTCTGTCACGTCAACGCCAAGTGCACGCGCAATGCGCCCCATCGTTCCCGTCCTAACCGGATGACCAGTGATTACTTTATTTACTGTGGGACGCGGCATACTGGCCGCTTCTGTCAACTCAGCCGCATTCATGCAAGATCTCGCCATTGCAAGCTCAAGCTTTTTTCTATCTGCTTTCATCGCTTTCTCCTCCTTGTTACTTTTGTATCTATTCTACCCGATACATATGTATCTGTCAAGATATTTTTTATACTTTTGTATCTATACAAGTTATAAAAAATATGTTATTGTATCCATATAAGGAGGTTTACTTATGCTCGAACTGCGAAAACTTCGATTAGAAAAAGGGCTTACACAGGCAGAATTAGCTAAAAAAGCTGGCGTTTCAGAAATTTCCATCCGAAAATATGAAGACGGAAGCCGAAACCCTAAGATTCAAACTCTCATTAAGCTGGCAGACGTACTTCAGGTATCACTGTCTGAATTACAATACGGTATCCTACCAGATGATATTTCTAATACAAGAAAAATCGTTTTTGATAATGTTGTCGATGAAGATCATCCGCTTAACATAATTCTAAAAAAAATAGAAAATGGGCAAGCTTTATCTTCCGAAGAGAGTAAGATGTTTAAAGAATACAGAGTGAAGGGGTTATCAAGCCTACAACAGTACTTAGAAATTTTTCCAGAAAGACTCAAGGAATCTTTATCCAGTTATTATTCATTACTGAATGATGATGGGAAAAAAGAGGCTGATCGGCAAATACAGGAAACACTCGAAAAAATAATCGCCCAAGCTACCAACCAGGCAACTGATGAACTTATGACAAAAATTCAGTTGATCAGCAGAATACCAGAATATCAGAAGTCATTTAAAGATTAATTACGTTTTTATTACCTCGACATTATAATATACTTACCCGGGAAGCCGGGGGACGCGCTGCACCCGCTCCGAGCCTGTCGGAGGTGGTGCTTATGAGTACATATGAGGAATTACAGCTCATCGTGTCAGTCGCTATGCTGATCGTTGCAATTCTTGCTTATACCCATAAAAAATAGCCGTCCTGACCCTGCAAAAGTCGACGGCTATTTTTTAGTTTAGATATTTCGCCGGGGCGGGGAGGTAGTGGCTCCCTTCCGGCTTTCCTGTTAAGTATATTATATGTCTTCCCATATCGTTTGTCAATGTTACGTTCCATTCATCCCAAAGCCCGCCCGGCCCACCATGAAAGGAAGGTAATTATGGCATCTATTAAAAAAACTGGAGATAACTCATATCAGATTACAGTCAGCTGCGGCTACGACAGTGCTGGAAAGAAGATCCGGAGAAAGACCACTTACAAGCCTGAGCTGCTGACAACAAAGGGGAATCCAAAAAGCGAGGCATCCATAGAAAAAGACGTTGTTGCGTTCGCCGCTGACTTTGAACGCAAGGTATTAACCGGACAGTATACCGCCGGTCATACCATGACATTCGAAAAATACGCTGGTAAGTACCTGACTGAGTGCGCCGAAGAAACACAGGCTCCCAGAACCTTACAGTCTACACGGTCAGCCGTCGCGGAATTTATCGACGCTTTTGGCTATATGGCTCTTGAGAATCTCACGCCGCTCTACCTGCAGGAATATGTGAACGGTCTTCTGAAACGTAAAAAGACAGGCGGATCCGGCGTTACACTCTCCTATGGCACCGTTAAGAGAAAAGCTGCTGTATTGTCTGCCATGCTCTCGCAGGCCGTCCGTTGGAACCTTTTAAACACAAATCCAATGGCTCGCGTACAGATTAAAAAACAGACCACAGGATCCGCGCCGCAAGGTCCCAAGTGTTTCACCCAGGAGCAGGCTGAAAAATTCCTGCTGCTGCTTGACAACGTTCAAACATACGCATACGGTTCGAGATCCCGGATCGATACTGCTGGTAAAATCTATCAGGTCAGTGAGTACCAGAGCGCAAGGACCGTTGCTCTCCAGATGAAGTTTCTTTTCTATCTGGCGATGTTTACCGGCTGCCGTCGCGGGGAACTGCTGGCACTTCAATGGTCTGATCTGGATTTTGATAAAGGTTCCGTCAGTATTTCAAAATCCTTATGTTATGCAGATGGGAAAAAAATCATCAAGCCAACTAAGACAAATCATGATCGCACCATCTCCATTCCGCAGATAGTTGTAACACTCGGCAAACAGTGGAAGTACGAACAGAACCTCTATCGCCTCTCTATCGGCTCACAGTGGATCAACGAGGATAACGTGTTTATTCGTTGGAATGGAGACAGTATGGGGCTTGATACCCCGTACAAAGCCTTTCATCGTATCCTCAAGCATTACAATGCAACCAGGCAGCAGGACGAACCGGCGCTTCCTCTGATCCCTTTCCACGGTCTGAGGCATACTGCTGCCACGCTCCTGATCGCGAATGGTGTTAATATCCGCACTGTCTCCGGAAGACTCGGACACACCAACACTAGTACCACGCTGAATATCTACAGCCACGCTCTGGAAGAGTTTGACCGGAAAGCCTCTGATGTTCTGGCCGATACTTTAATGAAAAAAGCATAGTGTTAAAATTCTGGTCCCCAAACAGTCCCTTGAGACAGCAAAAGCCGCCCATTTCGGACAGCTTTCATCTTCTTATAAAACAACAAAAACCCTTGATTCACAAGGGTTTTATCAGTAAGCTCCCGGCCGGACTCGAACCGGCGACCTACGCATTACGAATGCGTTGCTCTACCAACTGAGCCACGGAAGCACCTTTAAAAAATGCTGCTGCATAACGCAACAGCAAGTGACCTGTCCGGGAATCGAACCCGGGTTTACGCCGTGAGAGGGCGTCGTCTTGACCGCTTGACCAACAGGCCTTAGTATTTAAGTAAGTCGAGGCGACAAGATTCGAACTTGCGACCTCTGCGTCCCGAACGCAGCGCTCTACCAAACTGAGCCACGCCTCGTCTCGATTACGTACGTAAGTATAATATAGATTTATGAA
>NZ_QWGO01000051.1:10940-14878 GCF_003435535.1 Desulfotomaculum sp. OF05-3
TCTCGATTACGTACGTAAGTATAATATAGATTTATGAAAATGTCAACTGCTTTTTTTGATTTTTTTTCTATTTTTTGCATTTTTTCTACATTATCTACATTTTCTACTCTTCTTCCCATTTTCAATCTGTCACACATGCCTGACGGATTAAATTTTCGAAAAGATATTTACAGAAAAGTTTTCTTTTTGAGCAGAATAGTGTTATAATATCAAAAAGAGAACTCATCGCATCTGCTTATCTCAATCGAGAAGTCCCGCTTCTATAAGGGCCAGAGCATAACAACCTTTCCGAGCGGGAATATCATCTCCATCTGAGAGAAACGCACTGCGAAGGTATGCTGTGATCCTGGAAAGAATTTGTCAGCCTGCGCTGACCGGGATCACACATCAGAGCTCATATGCGTTCAACTTAATTTTCCCGTAATTTTATATCCAGAGGGGGCGTTTTTATGAAAGCAATCAGAATCCTTCTTTCCATTGCCATGCTGATCGCTGCCGGTCTCGGCGCTTTCAATGTCATTCCGTTGCGAACTGCGTATTTCACACTGATCATTCTTGCAGCGATCACTGTGAGTATCCGGATCATCCACCGGATCGCCGGCAACGGCGCCCCAAATACCATCATCCGGATCATCAGCGAGATCATCGCGTCCCTCTGTATCCTCGGCTTCGCGCTTTTCACTTATCGAACGATTGGGTAATGGCTACATCATCTTCTTAATCGTCTCGCAGAGCTCCGCCACAGCGGTCTCCTCGTTTCCGTTCTTGATATCTTCCACCACGCAGGTTTTGATGTGGTTGGATAAGAGAACTTTGCAAAAGCCGTTTAAGGCAGACTGGACGGCAGATACCTGAACCAGGATATCCGGGCAGTAGCGTTCGTCCTGAACCATAGCTTTGATGCCACGGACCTGCCCCTCAATGCGGTTTAAGCGTGTCAGAAGATCTTTCTCTTCCTTTTCTGTTCTATGTTTGTGGCGGCAGTGGCAGACAGCGTCATCGGACGGTGTTTCTGTTTCGGCAGTCACCGTATTTGCTGTTGCTTCTGCTCCTATTACCCCTGTTGTCTCCATATTTACATTTACTGTCTCCGCTTCTCCGGCACAGCAACATGATTTTTTCTCCATGCACAACCTCCCCAATTTTACGTTCCTACGATATCATGTTTTCTTCTCTGATCTGCCTCACAGGCATTTGCCTATATAGCAGGAAAGCCACCCCGGGAATCTTTCATCCCGGGGCAGCTGATATTCAATCATTTTTTGCAGTCAACTCTCAACCGATCACCTTGTAATCCTTATCCTCGATGGCTTTTTTAAGCACTTCGGTCGGAACATCTTTTGTGAGTGTCACCGTTGCGGTTCCTTTTACGTGATCTGCCTCTGCAACGGATACGCCGTCAATGGCCTCAAGTGCTTTTTTTACAGTTGCCTCGCAGTGCGGACACATCATACCTTCAACTTTTAATGTCTTTTCCATCATGTTACTCTCCTTTTCTTTATTGTTATGGATTTTTGTTTTTATCTTTTTGTCCCTGTCGGAACGCCGGATATCAAAGAAATTTAAGCGCAGGGCGTTGGATACAACGCAGAAGCTGGATAAGCTCATGGCTGCGGCACCAAACATCGGATTCAGTTTCCAGCCGAATACCGGGATCCAGAGTCCCATGGCAAGCGGGATCCCGATCACATTGTAGAAAAATGCCCAGAACAGATTCTCGTGGATATTCGTAAGCGTCGCACGGCTTAAGCGGATCGCTGCCGGGACATCGGATAAGCGGCTCTTCATGAGGACCACGTCCGCCGCATCGATAGCGACGTCGGTTCCGGCTCCGATGGCGATTCCCATATCGGCTCTTGTGAGGGCCGGAGCATCATTGATCCCGTCGCCGACCATGGCAACCTTGCCTTTTTCCTTGAGCTTTCTGATCACACTCTCCTTACCATCCGGGAGGACTCCGGCGATGACCTCATCGACACCGGCTTCTTTTCCGACAGCCTTTGCGGTGCGCTCATTATCACCGGTCAGCATGACTACATGGATTCCCATGTTCTGCAGCTCCCTGATTGCCTGTGGGCTGTCTTCCTTGATCATATCCGCAACAGCGATGATGCCCACAAGCTTCTCATTCTCCGCAAAGAATAACGGAGTCTTTCCGCTCTCCGCGAGAGCTTCGGATTTCTTCTTCATATCTTCCGGAACAGCCACATGAGTTCCGACAAACTTCATGTTTCCGCCGTAGATCGTATTTCCATTTAATTTCGCAGAAAGTCCGTTTCCGGGAAGTGCCGCAAAATCTGTCACATCAGCTGCGGAAAGCCCCATTTCCTCACCCTTTAAGAGGACTGCCTTCGCCAGCGGATGCTCGCTCTTCTTCTCGAGAGCGTATGCCAAGGAAAGAAGTTCTGACTCGCTCACTCCCTCTTCCGGAACGAGATCTGTCACGCGGGGTTCCCCGCTTGTGATGGTCCCCGTCTTATCTAAGGCAACGATCTCTACTTTTCCCGTTTCTTCCAGCGAAACTGCTGTCTTAAAAAGGATTCCGTTCTTCGCTCCCATTCCGTTTCCCACCATGATGGCTACCGGCGTTGCAAGTCCTAATGCACACGGGCAGCTGATGACGAGAACGGAGATCCCTCGGGCTAAGGCGAAGGCCATGGTCTCGCCTGCGAGGAGCCAGCCGATGGTCGTGATGATCGCGATCGTGATCACGGCAGGTACAAATACGCCGGATACCTTATCGGCGATCTTCGCGATGGGCGCTTTTGTTGCCGCCGCATCGCTGACCATTTTTATGATCTGGGAGAGTGTGGTATCCTCTCCGACTCTCGATGCCTCGCAGCGGATAAAGCCAGACTGATTTAATGTCGCAGCCGAGACAGGGTCACCTGCCTCCTTATCCACCGGAATACTCTCCCCGGTGAGAGCAGATTCATTTACTGCGCTGTTTCCCTCTAAGACGATACCATCCACGGGTATATTTTCACCCGGACGGACCACGAAAATATCGCCTTTTTTAACCTGGGCGATCGGAACCGTAGTCTCAACACCGTCCTTTTCGATCACGGCGGTCTTCGGGGCCAGCTTCATTAAACCTTTTAAGGCATCTGTGGTGCGTCCCTTTGATCTCGCTTCCAGCATTTTCCCGACGGTGATAAGGGTTAAGATCATCGCCGCGGACTCAAAGTAGAACTCGTGCATATAGCTCATGACTGCATCCGCGTTCCCTTTTACCTGAGCATCTGTCATCATAAACAAGGCATAGGTGCTCCAGGCAAAGGAAGCACTGGAGCCCAGTGCTACCAGAGTATCCATATTGGGAGAACCGTGGAGCAGGCCCTTAAAGCCACTGATAAAGAATTTCTGGTTGATCACCATGACGATCACGGTGAGAAGGAGCTGCAAAAGCCCCATCGCCACATGGTTTCCGTTGAAGAAAGCCGGAAGCGGCCAGTTCCACATCATGTGTCCCATGGAGAAATACATGAGGACTAAGAGGAAGCCGATGGAGGAAATGAGTCTCTTCTTTAAGGCCGGGGTTTCATGGTCTTCCAGGGCAGATTCATCATAGAGAGTGACGTTTCCGGATCTGTCTGCTTTTTCCACTCCTTTTACGGACGCGCCGTAACCGGCAGCCTGAACTGCCGCGATAATTTCTGAGGAAGAAGCTGTACCTTCGACACCCATCGAGTTCGTGAGCAGGCTCACGGAACAGGAGATAACGCCCGGTACTTTGGAAACTGCCTTCTCCACGCGGGTCTGGCAGGCAGCACAGCTCATTCCTGTTATTGTATACTGTTCCATCTTTGTCGTTCCTTTCTATTTGCATATACCCATACGGGGTATATGTAAATAATAGCACGAACGGCAGAAATGTCAAGACCTGTATTTGAGATTTTTTCTGTGACATACTCCCTCCACTTAGCTAACACTTGAAG
>NZ_QWGO01000052.1:0-14364 GCF_003435535.1 Desulfotomaculum sp. OF05-3
CCAGAGACAAATTGTCAAGGACTTTTTCATCAAATTCACAAAAAAGCCACAAAAAAAGTGCCAGAAGCACCGTATGGCTCCTGACACCTCGTTTGATAGATTACATTTTTCCGTTCAGCAGGTCTTTGCAGAGATACGCATAGTCTGGCAGCTGGTTGATATATGGCTCCCAGCGCCGCTTGATTTCCGCCAATTCCAGCGGATCGGCTTTCTCCAGTGCATGATCGTTGCCTGTCATATATAAAACATCCGTAGCAACATCATCCAAACACCTGCCGCAGAGATCAGCAGCTGATTCTATCCTAATGCCAGTATCCACATAAAGCGGATTGACGCCAATCGCCAGCCAGACATAGCCTACCTTGTCCGACCAGAGCAGTTCAAAATCAGGGCTTTGCCGCAGATGTTCCGCAAAGACCTCCTTTACTCGTTCAATTTCATGCTTCTCTTTTTCTGTGTAAAGCATTTTCGTGTCCTCCTTGACAAAAATTTTGGTGCGTACCATTATCAGTTTAGCACAAGGCGGCTTCGTTTATCAGTCTGTCACATCTGCTGAATTTCATTTTTGAGCATACGCTTGATTTTATCGCTCATGGTTTCTGTGCTAGTCTGGCTGAAATGGACATGAACCTTGTAGGTTGTCTTGCCAATTTTCTTTACCATCGCTGGCGTGTTTTCCGGCGCTCTGGACGCAGTAACGGCGTCTGCCACCTGCATAGCATGGGGTTCTTTGTTCATGGCGCTCCTTTCTCCGAACGGGTCTGTGCCGCCGGTAAAAAATCAGTCGTGCTTACTGTTTACAATGTCTTTTGCTGTCTGTCGGGTAGCACCGGCATTTTCTTCCCGGAAATTCTTCCCGTCAAAGAGAATCGGCGCACACCGTTCCAGAATACGGTCATAGATACGGGCGTGAGCCAGATCAGGTGGGTTTTTCAACTCGGACAGTTTCAAGTTTGTTGTGATAATCATGGGTCTACGGCTGCGATAGCGGCTGTCGATGACGAAAAACATCTGCTCCATAGCATATTCGGTACTGCGCTCTACACCCAAATCGTCAATGATAAGCAGGTCATACTCGTCAAAGTTGGCAATAAACTCCGACCTGTCCTCAGAGAACATCCCGGTCAGGCGGTTCAGAATGGTGGGGAAGTTTGTCATCAGCACCGGCACATCCCGGTCAAGCAGGGCGTTGGCAATACAACCGGCGAAAAAGGACTTGCCGGTTCCCACATCCCCGAACAACAGCAGGCCGGTGTTGTTTTTATATGCCTCCTTCCAGTTCTCCACATAGGCGCGGGCCTTGTCCATCAATGGGTTTTGGCCGTTGTCGTTGGCAAAGGTGTAGTCGTACAGATAGCGGTCTTGCAGGCCCTGGGCCTTCCGGCGTTTGATACGCTCCATGCGGCGCTGCCGTTCCTCGGCGGCCTTGCGCCGTTCCTCGGCCTCCCGCTGACACTGGCAGATACAGCGGGGCATGAAGTAGCCAGGTTTCCCAAAGCATGGCACAACGGTCTGCCTCTGGCCGCCGCATTTCTTACAGTGGATGAGACCGTCTGACGGATCTATATACTCGTCCTCAGCCAGTTCCACACTGGCAGCTGCCTTGTCGATCAGCGCCCGGATTTCTGCGGTAATCTCAATCATACAGTTTCATCCTCCTTTACGCTGTAATCCCGGTTGCGTGAGGGTGTGATCGTTTTTTTAGCATCCTCACCGGCCCAGCGCCGGATGGTGGCAGCATGGCTCTGATACCGCTTGCCGGTAGAAGCCATGTACTCGGACAGCTTTTCGATGTACTGGCCCCATACAGTGGGAAAGCTGGCCTGTAAGTCTGCCAGTTCCCCGTCCGTCAGGAAAACATTCTGGTAACGGCCATAGGCGTGGGCGGGGTGTCCCTTCTCTATCTCTCTCTTTATCTCTATCTCTTTCTCTAACTCTATCTCTATCTCTGGTGGACGAATGTCGGACAAATGTCCGCCGTTTGTCCGGGGCGCAGAAAGAGCCTTATTTTGGAGCCTCGCAGCCCGCTTTCGCTCAGCCTCGGTAGAGGACTGGCCGATTAAAAGTTCGATGTTGCTCATGTAGAATGTGCCGCTGTCCAGCACTTCCACAAGGCCCAGCTTCAAAAAGATCTGCAAGGCTCTCTCCACAGTGCCGATCTGCTGGCGGGTGATGGTGGCGATCATCTGCGCCGTGTAGGGGATGTCCTCGTCAAGCTGGAGCCGCCCGCCATGTTTCAGCGATTTCAGATACAGCTTGAGCAGAATGTTGGAATACAGCACACCATCCTGCATACTTTCCAGCAGCACGATGGAATCATCGTCAAAATAGTTTTCTTTGAGTTTCAGGTAATAATATTTTCGGTTGTCTGACATAGGGTTCCTCCTTGGGGTTTCTCTTGGGATTCTGTACGCATTTTAAGGCCGTTTTAGGGGTCGGAGGATAAATCTATCAGCCTGCCTTTGACACCCTCAAAAAAAGCCTTGATTTACAAGGGTTTTTCAGCCCCTAAAGCGTGACATTTCTTCCGTTGTTTCCGCTTGCGCTTTGCGGCGTTGATCCGCTTCATGCGTGCGGCACATTCCGGGCAGTATTTGGCCCGGTTGGAACCGGGGGTAAACAGCGCCCCACATACGGCGCATTTCTTTGCATTCAGCCGGTGGAACAGCGCCGTTTCCAGTTCCTTATCCTGCGGCAATACCGCCGTCCGAAACCACCTGCACAACAGGGAATAGGAAATGGACTGGACACAGACACATTCCTCCCCATCGTCCAGGGCGATACAGTTTCCGTCGATGTAGTTACAGCACTCATGCACTAGCCTCCGCACTCTGCGGTACTGGCGGTAATCCATGACGGGGATAGGTTCAGACTTATTGTTCTTCATAAATGATTTCTTTCATAAAGCCAGTAACCTCCTTGAATGAATTTATTGTTAAATATTCGTGCAAAGTATTGTTTTCTTCGTGCAAATGGCATATACTATAATTGCCAGCAGAAAGGGGTTGATCGTATGGCTGGAAATACCACAAACATCAGTATCCGCATGGACGCAGATTTGAAAGCGCAAGCGGACGCACTGTTTACTGAACTTGGCATGAACCTGACTACGGCGTTTAACATCTTTGTGCGCCAGTCGCTTCGTGAAGGCGGCATTCCCTTTGAGGTGAAGCTGGAACAGCCCAACAAGGAAACGGTTGCTGCCATGCTGGAAGCGGAAAGGATTGCAAAAGACCCGTCTGTAAAGGGATACAATGACCTTGACGAGTTGTTTGCCGACCTGAAAAAATGAGGAAAACAAAGTACACCGTCAAGTACACGACCGCTTTCAAAAAGGACTACAAGCGGGCAATCAAGCGCGGCCTGAAAATCGAATTGCTGGAACAGGTCGTGGCGCTGCTGTCGATGGGCGAACCGCTGCCGGATAAAAACCGCGATCACGATTTGTCCGGCGATTGGGTGGGCCATCGGGAATGTCACATTCTCCCGGACTGGCTGCTCATTTACCGTATCGAGGATGATGTGCTGGTGCTGACGCTTGCCCGCACCGGGTCGCACAGCGACTTGTTCGGCAAATAAACCATCTGCCGCCGTATGGGGAAACCTGTACGGCGGTTTTTCTGTGTGCAAAAGGGTGTCGTGAAACGCGACGCACCTGAAAGGGGTCGGCAAAGCGCCGTACCCTTTACCGCTCCGGCCCCCGGTCGCGGGGCTTGTCCCGTTCCTGTCGGGCCAGTTGGTCGGCGGCCTTGCGGAGCCGTTCCACAGCTTTTAGCTCCTCCCGCATAGCTTTCATGTCGATGCTGTCCACCTGTTTCTGGGCGGTCAACAGGTCGATCTCACGCCGCCATTCCTTCGGGGTGATTGCCTCGCCGCTGTCTTTCAGTTCTTTCAGATACCGGGCCGCCGCGTCATAGAGGATCAGTTCCCGGCTGTGGCGCTGCTCGAACAGTTCCCGCTTCTCCGGCTTTACCCTGGCAAGCTGCTTGTGGACAGTCTTATACTCGTTGTACTGCGCCCACATCTCCCCGTGCTCGGTGAGGACAGCGATCCGGCGCTCAGCCTTGACGATCTTTCCCCGCAGGTCATAGTAACGGCTGTTCATATCAGCGATTTTTTCATGAAGCTGCTGCATAGACTGGATGCCGTTTGCCTGTAAAAAGCTAAATAGTGCAGCGCTTTCCTGCAAAGCCCGGATTTTACCGGTGCGGGTGCGGGGAGTGTTCAACTGCTGCTGGGCCTCCCACAAAGCAGTCAAGCTGCTTTGCTGTGTTTGTGGTTTTTCCGCTTCGTCTTTCGACCAACGATAAAGCCGGGTAATGCGGGCTTTGATTTCTTTCAGCAGCTTGTTGTCGGCAGCGATCTGCCGGTTTACTTCCCCCTTGTCGGTGCGGATGCCGCGCTTCTCCATCTGGCTGGCGGCTGGCCCCAGGTGGACAGAGGGGATTTTATCAATGCCCTGTCGCTTGTAGCTGCGGTGGTCTACCAGGGCAGGCTGACCGGCTGCCTCCAACACCCGATTGGTGTAGGCCGCCCACGCTGCCCGCCAAATCTCCACATTTCCTTTATCGTTCCAATCGGTTGTATCCTCACGATGATTTTTCCAGCCGCCTTTCCCATCCGGGATACGCTGTCCATTCTCGTCCAGGTCGTATGCCTTGCGGCACTTTGCGCCCCACTGTCCATTTTCTTTCAGAGGTCGGAGCGTCAGCATGATATGGACATGAGGGTTGCCGGTTCCCTTGTCATGGATGGCGAAGTCGGCGCACATCCCCTTGTCCACAAAGTTGTCCTTCACATAGGCACGCACAAGAGCGAGCTGTTGTTCGCCGGACAGTTCGCGAGGCAGAGCTGCTTCGATCTCGCGGGCAAGCTGGCTGTCCCTTGCTTTCTCGATTTGCTCCACGCTGTTCCAGAGGGTGGAGCGGTCTGCAAATTCCGGCGGGGCGTGGGCGGGCAGCATGATCTCCGCATGGACAATGCCGCCTTTCCGGGTGTAGTCATGGGTCAGGCCGTCCCATTCATTTGTCAGCTTGGTTCCGCTTCGGTAGGCGGCTGCGGCAACAGCGGAACGGCCCTCGCTGCGCTTGATGATACTGACGGGAATATGGCAAAAATCTATGGGTGGCACCTCCTTTCGGCGGGGATATTTCAGGCTCCGTGGAGCCGAACAAACGCGAAGCGGGTGTTTGGCTGCGCGGGGCGCACAAGGGGTTTGGGGAGTGTAGCGCCCCATCGCGGACGAAGTACGCAACGCCCCCGGCAGGGCGCACAGCACCGGCAACGGTGTATAAGTGCGCCCTTGTAAACAAGGGACTTATGGCGTGTCCCCGGATTTTGGCAGGTTTGCAGTCAATTCCGCAGCCCCCGGAAGATGGGACAGGGCAATCAGAAATGTTTTGACCTCCGCGCCGGAAAGGTCGGGAGCCAGCGGGAAAATCCCCTCCAAAACGGCTCCGCGCTCAATCAGGCGGCGGGTGCGACCCCTGCGTTCTTCGTTCCGCTGCTTGTTCTCCAAAATCTTCTTTCGGTTTTCAAGCTGCCGAATCTCCTTCAGGACTTTCTCCCGTTCTTCTTTTTGGGGGTGGGCTGTAATTTTTTCGTTCATGTCAGGCACCTCTTTTCTTTGGAAATACTCATAGATTGACCGTCCATTTCTGACGCGCAAAGTACCGGCGCAGTCTCCGCAGTGCGGCATGGATGGATTTTCCCGCCTGTGATGGCGTGATACCCTCCATTGCGGCAATATCTTTCACTTTCATACCCAGCATATAGCGGGCGTGAACACGGCGAGCCTGCATAGGCGGCAGGGAAGAAATGGCTTCGTACAATCGCCGTATCAGTTCTTCGTATTCGGCTAATTCTTCTTTTTCTATCAGGTAGTCCTCCGGCGATGGCTGCGCCCAGCCGATGGCGGCATTTTCGATTCCATCGTTACAGTCGAGGGAATAAAATGCCTTATACCGGAACATCTTGCGCTCTCTGGCGGCCTCGGCTCTCTTATCCAGAAGAAACGCTTCGACGATCTCATCGGACACCTCCACACAAATGTCCTCTTTGCAAAATGGATAATATTGTTTGAGATTGATGGTCTGCATAGGCATGCCCTCACTCTGTTTGGAAAAGGCCATCATAGCAGCGGCGCATATTCCGCAGACCCCGGCGGATGGCAACGCTAACCTTGCTGCTGTGGACGCCCTCTATCCGAGAGATTTCCGGCTGCTTGATACCAGCAATGTAGTAGGCGTGAACACGGCGGGCCTGTGTCGGAGTGGCATGAGCCAGAGCCGCAGGCAGAGCTGCAATCAGGCGCAGACGGGTGGTCATTTCTTCTCGTTCCACCAGAATATCCTCCGGCGATCTGCCGTGTTCCAGCGCGTAGTTCTCCGTCCAGCTATATGCGTCCAGGGAGTACCAGGCGCGGTGGTAGACCTTCCGGCGCTCATAGTTGTTCATCTCGCGCTGGGCCTGCCGCATGGCCTCCCAGACCTCGTCGCTGACCTCTACAAACTTGTCGTGCCGGTAGTGGGTATAAATCCACCGCAGATTGATTGTTTTCATAGGCTTACCTCCTGAAAATGGGAGAGGCGGACAGCTCGTCCGCTGTCCGCCCCTCGCTGAGATAAGGGAAATGATCCCTTTCACTTGGTAGCCAGAAAACAGGTCATTCGTTAAGCCTGTTCTCAAAGAAATTTATAAATTTTTTTCTGACCGCCTCCACACTTTGATACACAGCCACTTTGGAGCAGCCGCACAGCACACCGATCTCTGCAAGGCTCAGCCCGTCAAGCGCATAGAGCAGGAACCGGCGGCGCTGGGCCTCGGTACAGGTGTCCAGAACAGCCATCAGCTCATGCAGCGTTTCCATGCGGCAAAGGTATTCCTCCGGCGTTTCGCCGTAGACCCCTACACCCTCGGTGGTAATGATGTACTCGTCAAACTCCCGGCCATCCCAATGCCGCCGCTGTTCATGGAACAGGTTCTCCGTTTTATGATCGGCCCGGTCAAGAAATTCATAGACTTCCAGCGTAACCTCCACGGCCACAGCTTGTCCGTTATAATTGATGGTAACTTCCATCTGCCTTTCCTCCATTCAGATTTTTTGGGTAAATCTGAATGGGGCGGCGGAGAACGGCACCGGGGATAAAGTTCGGGCCATGCTGACCCGATGTTCCGGCTCCATAGGGACAAAAAAGCGCCCGGACGGCATAAAGCCATACGAGCGTAATAGAGAATATTTTGCTGTTTAGTTACATGGTATAGTGCATACTGCTGACCACATTGCTCCGCTGCCGGGAGCAGGCTTTTTTTAGCTGGTGCAGATCATGGGTACTGTGAAAAGACGCAAACATAGACACGGCGGCATCCTCCTATATGCCGCCGTGGATTTACACGGTGTTGGGTCGTCGTTGGTTTAGGGTAGACGAAAAGAAACGGCGGCTCTGATTTCTCAAAACCGCCGCCAGGGTATCTAGAGTAAGCGCACAAAATCAACCTGCCCAGCTACGGTTTTTTTTTCTTTCCCCATTAGGCGGGGCAGGTTTAAAAGAATATGAAAAGCCGATAACAGCAGTCATGTTAGCCTGCGTGTTATCGGCTCTGCGTCTATGCGTCTGGCTCTCTAATAACGGATATATTCAGTTGCTTTACATGAATGAGCGTTTCCTGTTTACATTTTGGACAGAACAAGGGGAAATTCCTTAATTCCGTGTCAATTCGTATTTTTATTCGGGTTTTATTATGGCATATAGGACAACTAACCCAACTTGTCTCTTTCATCAAAATTACCCCGTAACTTGATGTTTCTTTGATATATTTTTTGTTAGTCTATAAAATACGAATATCAATCCAACATTAAGGATGATCATAAAGACCGGCTGGCTCATACCGAAATATGTTTTCATATCAGAAAATATACCGTTTGTATGAAGCATAAAAATCGGGCAAATTTCCTGCATTTTTTGTAAAACAGGAAGGCTATCATTAAAATCAAACACAACTGGCAAGAAGCAGATGACGCAAGAAGTAATAAGCGCTGTAACAGGAGAACTCATTTGAGCACTTAAAAACAATGTAATAGTTGTCAAGGCTACAATCCCAAAAATATTCAATATTACAGAGATAAAGAACATTTGCAAAAAGGTCAAATTATATATTGAAGAAGCATAATGTAATGAAGATTGAATGCTTACATTCCACCCCTGTAACCCATAGGTACAGCCATACAGAACTAAATTTAGCAGTAAATACAAGAGGTATGTGCCAATTACAACTTCCAAGGCCGCTATAATTTTTGAAGTTGTGAGTTTGGTTCGGCCATACCGAGCCGAATAAATAATGCTATCTGTATGAAGTGCATACTCTTCTGAGAAAACAGGAGATAGAGTGATTACAACAATTAAACATATCATTATGGACAAGATGCTCCCCATTCCAGATAATAGCTTATCCCAGCCATCACAATATCCTAAAGTCACAGTTGGACTATTTGGATATGCTGTTTCGAGTGACTTAAAACTACCATCAGAATTTGTCAAATATTCCAGAATCGCCGCTTGGTCACGATAAACATGAACAGCAGAAAAAGCAGAATTTTCATCTTGTCCAACAGTTGCTTGTTTTGCTTGGTCGATTTTTTCTTGCATAGTAAGTAATGTATTTTGAGAGAGTTTTCCTTCAAATATTTCTGCTACTTCCTTCCGTTGTTCAATGGCTGTAAAACCGCTTGCTAATGCCATTTTTTCAAGGTCATAATCATAGAAAACATTTTGATAATTAAATTGAAAAAAGAAAAAATAGGCAACGATAAGAACCACACCAGCTAAAAACAACATTCGTGTTTGCTTTCTCGAACATATTTTATTTCGTTCTGCTTTTATCATTTCATTCATGCTCGGATACCTCCGCAAAATAGTATAAATACAAATCTTCCAATGTTGGATCAACATTCCAAGCGGTTCTGCATGGTGCTTCTTGAGAAATAATCCTCAGCCGTTCTGCACCATTATTATGTTTCAGATTTGCTGTTACATAGTTCAATTCTAATTCTTCGGCCTCTTTTCGAGATACATCACATTCCCAAACACATTTTTCAATCGGCTTCAAAATTTCTTCTGGAGAACCATGTTGAATTAACTCGCCATTTTTCATAATCAGAATCTCATTTGCGATATATTCAACATCAGAAACAATGTGAGTGGACAAAATTACAATTCTATTTTCTGCCAAAGAACTAATCAGATTCCTAAACCGCACCCGCTCTTTCGGGTCAAGTCCAGCTGTAGGTTCATCCAAAATCAAAATACGGGGATCGTTTAGTAATGCTTGAGCAATTCCCAAGCGTTGTTTCATACCGCCGGAAAAAGTTTTGATTTTTTCGTTTTTCTGTGTGAGCAGATCAACAACCTGCAACAGCTCCATTGTGCGATTATGGGCTTTTTTAGGCGGCAGCCCCTTTATTGCAGAGATATACATCAAAAATTTATACGCTGTAAAGTTAGGATAATAGCCAAAATTTTGTGGCAGGTAGCCTAAGATATTACGATATTTCTCGCCCAAATCATGAATGTTTTTCCCGTTAAAAAAAATGGCTCCTTTCGTTTCAGTTTGGACATCGCAAATAATTCGCATCAAAGTTGTCTTGCCCGCACCATTTGCCCCGAGTAGACCATAAACACCATTTGTTAATTTTGCGCTGAAATGATTTACAGCTTTTTTTCTTCCATATTCTTTTGAAAGATCATTTATTGTAAGTTCCATATCAATTCTCCAATCATTTTTTCTTTTTTCAAGTACAGTTGAAGTGTTTTCCCTAATAGGATAATAGATAACACATAAAATCCAATCCATCCCCAGAACATAGACGCTTCAAATATAAATCGCTGATGGAGTACAAGAGAAAATGTTCCAGAAAGAAAAATCATACAAGCGATTAAATGATACAAGCTATCATTTGTCCTGCTTTTCGCACATATAAAAAGATAACAAGTGCAAGAAATATTAAATGGAATCAAACCATACAACACCATTTCAATCATTGATTTCTGGTAAATATATGCCATTGAAATTAAAATGACTGTTATTAGGAAAAGGTTGATTACTCCAATAATCAGCATACGACCTGCTACAATTTTTACCAGCGTTGTTCTACTAGACTGTTCAATTTCCCACATACCATAGATGTTGCTTTTAGATATTTCTATTGCACCTAATAACGCAAGGAATGGAACCATAACTGCAAGGATTGTCAATGGATAATAAAATGGAACCCTCCATTGGCCCAGGATACATGCTAATAATACTGCACATATAGTGAGTATTATTTGAACAATCCAGAAAGAAAGCGGCAGAAATTGAAGTTGGTTCAATATAATATCTCGCATTGAATTTTTATTGAATTCAGAACTATTCATGTAACTTTTTCCAGCTACGATTACTGCTTTAATTTTAGGTTCAGATGGAGCAGGCGTTTCACAACTCTGCAACCATTCTAATACACCATTTTGTTTTTGGGTCATACATTATCGCCTCCTCTAAAATCAGCCAAATATCGTTCCAGTTTTTTAATCCCCTGTTGGAGCCTAGATTTTACAGTAGAAACACTAGCTTTTGTAATGGTTGCAATCTCTCGGATTTTCAAATCATAATAAAATCGTAAAATGATGACCTCTTTTTGATAGTCCGGTAATGTGTTGATTGCATATTGAATTTGCGCTTTAAGTTCGTTAAGCTCAATTTTTTCAAAGGCATTATCAGTATCTTCTATATCTTCAAGAGTTTCTAAATCCATATACAGGGGTTTTGCTTTCTTAGTATAATTGTTACAGGTATTAACAGCAATCGTTAGCAGGTAGTTTTGAAATTTCCCGATCTTTCGTACTGATTGAATATTCTCCAACAATTTCAAGAAAACATCTTGTGTAATATCTGCGGCGGTATCTGGATCGCCGTTCAATCGCCGACAACAAAATAGATAAATTGACTGATAATATTTTCGGACAATTATCTCAAATGCATCTGTGTCACCCGACTGGATTTTTTTAATTAGTATGAAATCTTCGATACCGTGTCACCGCCTTCCATGTGTAAAACGCCTTACACTTAATATACAACTGAGTAACCCAAAAGGATTTAACTTTAGAAATTTTTCTTTTACTTTTTTCATTTCCCTTCTATTGTAATTCCTGTTCTTGAAAAATATAAGATGTAATATATGAATTATAAACTTCAATCAACCTGCATATAGCAACATTCCACGGGCAAAGTATGAATTATACAATGTAATAGGGTGATGCTATATGGCAAAGGTTGAAGATTGTCCCGGTTTTGAAACCTTCGGTGCAGATGTCAAAGCCGCACGAGAGGCAAGGCGTCTGGCACGAAAAACATTGGCAGAAATGGTTGGGATTGAATGGCGGTATCTTGCCAACATTGAGAATCAAGGTGCGATTCCGAGCCTGCCCGTGATGATCCAGTTGATTAAGGTCTGCGGACTTCCCGTGGAACGGTATTTTAACCCGGAGATCATTCGGGAAGAAAGCGAACAGCGGCAACGGGTCAGCCACAAGCTGAAACTCTGCCCTGAAGAATACCTGCCGATTATCGAAGGTGCCATAGACGGGGCGCTCAAAATGGAACAGACTGCGAAGCAGAAGGAGGACGCATAATCGCGGCCTCCTTCTGGCATTTCTATATCAAGGTTCCCGGCACTTTTCCAAAAGTTCCCGACACCTCTGCTGGATTTCTCCGGTTTCTGTCACAGTCAGGTCACGGTCATTTCCAGTAATCTTATCTTCCAGAAAGTTGGCGTATGTACCCAACAAAGCGTTCCGTAAATCCTCCGGGGTTTTCTGTATTTCAGCGCTGTACCAGTCATTCCGGTGGGGTTCCCATGCCATCAATGTATAACCGTGGCTGGTCTGAACCACCTCATACAGTGGATCATCATCCAGATATGCCTGAAACACTTTCAAAATCTTTTCAAAGGTCAGCATTTCCCGCACCTCCCATTCAGCTGCAAATCAGTTCCCTGATTAAAATTTCCTCAATCTGTGCCGTTAATGTGTTCATCAGCCCCACCCAACGCATAGGGTCACAGGCTTTCAGTTCTTCCGTGACACCCGCAGTCTCCATCATGTGAGGCAACATAGTGTCCACACGCTCCTGCGCTGTCCGGTCAATCTCTATCAGGTGTGGATACAGCTTCTCGCTCATCAGCAGATGGTTGTAGAGAATGGGACGATGTTCCTTTAGGTAGGATTTTCGCATTCTGCCGTACTTGCCGATAGAAGTTTCCGGCTGTTCAGAAAGTTTTAGGTTGGGTATATCATAATCTCCACAACGAATGTAAGTCAACTTACTCATATTCATTCTCCTTTGCTTCGTGATGATTAGACTGCTGCGCTGGTTGCTATGCTGCCTTTGTGCGGTTCTTCTTTTGGTAGCTGTCCGACAGTAGAAAAAACACCTTTTTTCATATCCTCAGCCCGGATCAGGGCTTTCTTAGCGTCCATTTCCGCTTTTTTCTTCGCCTTGATTTTGTCCTCATACTGTTTCTGTGCGCCGCTGGCTTTCCGCTTCAAATAATTCTGATGAAGCCTGTCCTTGCGTTCTTCTTTTTTCCGCAGTTCTTCCTGTTCCTCCGGGGTTAAAGGAACCGGCTGTAAGGATGGTGGGATATAGCGCCCTAAAAAATTGAAGTAGATTTCAATTTCCTGCGTGGTGTCCTGGCTGCCTTTTCGGGCGCGTTCGTGGACAAGGATTTTCTCTACAAACTCGTTGAGCATGGTGTTTGTCAGCGTGTCAAAATTCTCATACTTATCAATTAGGGCTATAAATTTCTCTGCGGATTTCTGGCTCTGCTCATAGCCGGTAACAGCCTTTTCCAGCTCTGCAATTTCAATCTCAAGTGCGCCCTGCTCTTTGGCATACTGTGCATCAAGCGCCTTATATCGTGCATCCGGCAGCTTGCCGAGGGCGTTGTCCTCATAGATTTTGCAAATCAGTTTTTCCAGTTCTCCGGCTCTCTTTTGGGCAGCAGCCAGACGCCTGCGCTTTTTCGATATATCGGCACTCTGTTGAGCAACCTGCGTCTCCTGAACAGTGTGAATAAATTCCGTCCGGTCATTTCTCGAATATTCAGCGATAGCCCGGAGCGTGTCGGAAACCAATGTCAGGACAGCACTCTCATTGATACGGTGTTGTGTAGGGCATAGTGTCCCACACGGAACTTTGGTATAATTGGAACAGGTATATTGAGAAACCCGCTTGCCATTGTTGGTGCGGTGGACATACATCTTGCCGCCGCAATCGGCACAATAGAGCAAGCCTGTGAGGGGAGCCGCTTCGCCCCAGCCGTTTGGATAACGCCGTACATTGCTGCGGATTTTCTGCGCCAAATCAAAGGTCTGCTGGTCGATAATGGCTTCATGGGTATTCTCAAAGATCGTCCATTCGTCCTCAGAAACATAGTGGCTTTTCTTGTCCTTAAAGTGCTTGCGGGTCTTGAAATTGATGGTATGCCCTAAATACTCTCGTTTTTTCAAAATGTTCACGATGGTAGATGATCCCCATCCATAGGGGTCTTTGATCGGCTTTGAACGGTTCACACCCTCGTTGAAGCGGGCAAGGTGTACGACAGGAATTTCAATCCGGTCTGCGGATAATTTGCAGGCGATCTGGTAAGGCCCATATCCCTCCAGCGTGAGGGAGAAGATACGGCGTACCACTTCGGAAGCTTCCTCATCTACCAACCAATGCTCCCGATTTTCATCCCACAAGTAGCCGTAAATCACAGTGCCGGTCAGGTGCTTGCCACTCATGCCTTTTGACTTAAATACAGAGCGGATTTTCCGACTGGTATCACGGGCGTAAAATTCATTCATAATGTTGCGGAACGGGGTAAAATCGTCATCGCCTTTCAGACTGTCCACACCGTCGTTGATGGCAATCAGACGAACGCCTCGCTGCCGCAAAACCTCCATAACTTGACCGACCTTCAGATAGTCGCGTCCTAACCGGCTCATGTCCTTGATGACGATTGCTTCTACACGCCCTGCCTCCACTTCCTCCATCATCGCCAAAAATCCGGGGCGGTCAAAACGGGTGCCTGAGATACCATCATCGGTAAAGTGCGTAGGGTTTGGCAGCCCATTCCGGCGGGCAAAATCCTCTAACATCTGTTTTTGGTTGGATATGGAGTTGCTCTCGCCCTGTAACTCATCGTCCCGGCTCAGGCGCTCGTACAGTGGGGTAATTTTTTCATTTCTCATGGCTGTACCTCCTGAAACAAAAATGCTCTAAGTGATTGCTTCACTAACCATGACAAAATCATGATTAAGAAGTCACTTAGAGCATATATCACCG
>NZ_QWGO01000053.1:0-13979 GCF_003435535.1 Desulfotomaculum sp. OF05-3
TGTATTTGGCGTGGGGCGAAGGATTTGACCTTTACGACAGGTGATGGATTTCAACCCGTATTATTCATAAAAACTGTCTAAGTTACAACCACCACTTAGAACATTTGCTTCCGTGGTCGGAAAAACTTCCAACTGAGATGCATAAAAATTCACCGCAAAAAATCTAAAAAACAGCAGTGCCGCCGCATGTATAAACAACTCATACACGCAGCGGCACCTCTGTTTTATCAGGACCACGCTCTCCCTTAATGCGTCCGTCCTTCCGCCCATCCAGTATTCATATAATGCTCATAGTACTTCCTCAAATCGCTTCCAAACGCGGTCTGAAGATCGGTATTATTCTCTTTGTATACATTCACATCAAACTCCGCGCACCCCTTTCGTCCCTCTGCCATGCCAGAATTATAAAAATGCGTGAACAGTGCCAGCTTATCTGTTCCAATCGCAGTCTGAAGATCCGGATATGTATTGTAGTAATAATCTGGATCAAACACTCTGGAGTAAGAGTTCATCAGATCATAGGTGATCGAAGGTGCTTCTGCTGCCGCGGTGCTGCTGTTTCCTGCAGAACTATTATCTGTCTGGCCCCCCACTGCATACGGGCATACACCGTTCGTATGCAAATGTGCAGGATGCCCGTTACAATGGTAATGATAACTTCCCAGCCCACTCTTATTCTTATTGTCACGATGACCTCCATTAGCATCTGTACGTCCCGAATGAGCTTCGGCGATGATCGTGTTTGCAGTAAAAACAGTAGTCGTTGCCGTGGACAGTGTCATGCATGAAAGGAAAATGATTCCGCACCTTTTCAGTTTATTCATAATACCAGCCCCCTGTATTGTATTTGTTATACTTTATTATAGGACGGACGCTGGCGGGTGTAAACCGTAAAGCGGGTGTATTGCAGAATTTTTCTTTCTTAACAAGCACTGCCCCACCTCTATCCGATTCGAACACAGGTGGGAGGTGGCGGAGGAATTTTTCTTGAAAAGGAATCTCGTTTAACACGTAGACCATACGGCAATACATTGGAATTGCCGGAATTAGAAACATTATTAAATCTATACCACATGCCTTCTGGAACAGATTGGGAGCACCTGTACTCCATTATAATGAAATATGGGAGACTATGAGAAAGGCTCGGTAAATAAGATTCTTCTATGATAATTAAGGGAATTAGGCTCTCTTGCAACAGAATTTACGATTCCACTTAAAAATACACAGACCCATTACTAAGCAAAGGAACTGACTATGTAAGGATTCCTGCTCCACTGATCGTTAAAAACTGACCAGGAACCATGAGGTTCGCCTCCGTTACAGTATCTCAGAGACAGCAAAGCTGAATGACCTGCGCCCATATTACTATTTTCGATACATCCTTGCAGAACTACCGAAGCGCAGTGATGAAAATGGAAATATAGATCCCTCAAAACTGGATGATCTGATGCCCTGGTCCTCAGCGCTTCCAGATGCATGCAGGAAACTACGCCGCTGATGAAGCGGCGTTTTATTATTGGCAGGCAAATGGTTTGACGTTTACGCTTTAACGACATTTTTCTATAGGTAGCTGTTATATATAACAAGCGCGACAAGCCTGATTCACAAGCTTATCGCCCTCCTTACTTTCTCTCTTCAATAATTTCATCTAATGCATCCGACAATAGCTTCGCTCGTTCCCACTGCTCGGATTTTGGCTCCGAATAAGTCATAATGTCATTATAACGATATCTTAGTGATACAAGAATATTTATTTGGGATTCTGGGGAATTTTCTGCGTATTTCAGGCTTTCAAAAAGCCATTTAACTGACTGCAGATAATATGAAGTAATAATATCCCGGTCACCATTATAGTATTGGTAAGCCAAGGCATAACAATGAAAATCTTCAGCCAGAAGTCTGGCAAGCGAAGCTTTTCCATAAATTGTATAAGCATCCAAACGAACAGTAATAATATGATCTTTTTCTCTTGAAGATACCAAAGTATTATCCTGGGCACTGGCTTCCGAAACCAAATTTCGGAGTGATTGATCTGCTCTAATATCAAAATCATTCAGATACTGACATGCAATTACTGCTTCAATATCAGCCTTTAACTTGACTGCAGCTTGCTCAGCAGTCCAATTTGTACTAATGGCATATTCACCTGTCATAAAGAGGAACTTTGCCCGATCCTCAGCAGATATGGACCAGTCCTTTGTCGGGATTTCCAACCGCATTCTGCGAGCCTTTTCTATCTGTTCAGCTTTTACAGCTGTTTCATCCATAAGAGAATAGTCTGAATTTTTAACTGAATAAACCTCCATAGACAATTCATCCCGAATGTCTTGCGGCTCTAATGTTCGAGATGACTCTACATTACTATATTTGTCATCTGAAGATACCACCGTTTTATCGACTATTGTTTCTTCTACATCTATATCAGTTTTCTTTTCTTCCATTTGAGCAGCCTCATCAGCAGGTCCATATGCAATAAATGCCTTTACTGCCGCAGCTGTACGCGCATTTCCATGAACACTCGCCCATACTGCCCCACCAGTAACGCTCAGCATGAGTATAGCTCCAAAAAAGACTTCTCCACTCTGCAAGACAATATCAAAAAGACACCCAAACACTATTACAGTTTTCTGCCATGGACTCTGTGAAGAACTCATCATATTCTTATATTCATCAGTGCTTTTATATCGTTCTTTGACGATATCCCATATTTCCTTCAGGATAACTGTAACAATAATACCGTAAATAGACCATAATAAAAGCCCTGGAACATGTTCCAAGGCCAATTCAAACAAAATACCAAAAATGAGCGCTCCTATAAGTCCAACTTTGAAAATCTTAAAAAAGTGAAATTTTTGCGATATAATCCGTCTGGTCTTATCTATAGGTAGTTTCTGGTGATCGGCCTTTTGAAAACCGGATATACGATTGCTCTTCAACAACTTTTTATTTCCGGGCTTTTTCATGTGCCAACCCCCTCTTCCTAATAAAATCGTACCTTTTAAGGGTAACACTATTTTTCATAGATTGCAAGTTTTTCTTTTGCCCATACACATTTCTGAATATCTACAACAAAAATTTATGATAATAAAAGTACAAAATACATAAATGGTAAAACGTACACCAGCCACTAAAACCAGCCACCTCTCCTAGACGGCCTTAACTGTTCTATTTTATCTTACGACAAGACGTCGGCGTTTTAAGTGACCACGACATAAAATCACCCAGAAAAACGTGCTATCCTTTTTCTTGGAAACTTTTTCAGGTAATTCCGTCAGAAGATACTCGACATACAGGTACGTTTTCAAGTTATTCACCTTGTCAGTTACGGTGATGCTATATGCAGTTGCGCCTGCCTGAGTTCCTTCCACAACATTATATCTAAAACACTTTCGGACCATACGAATCAGAATCGACAACAGATACTCTGCAATTGAACCATCTCAATTTTCATTCCTGCTGCATTAAATTCTTTAAGCATTTCAAATTCCGCTTTACCTTTCCGCCAATAAGAAGTCTCTCCATATATAAACTAAGACTTTCCAGATCTAAAATGGAAAGTCTTAGTTTATTGTTGTCAGTCCACTGGGCTCAGCAGAATACAGTTATCAAATATTTTTCTCGTAGAATCCTTCCCGACTGTATTCTGACCATTTCAGGTACATTTCCTGATAGTTCTGTTTGATGAACTCCTGGATTTTTCGAATTTCTCTATCATTCAGAATTCCACGATTCTGTACCAGGGTGTCACCGTTATCTTTCACAAAGAACTTTGCAGCGCCAGTTTCCGTCAGTTTACGGTCACTGGCGTGCACATGCATACACTCAATAACGCAGTAAGATGTGAAGTAAAGATAATACCCTGCAATTTTGTATTCGTAATACTTCGGCATCTTAGTCCTCCATAAACTTCCGGTTCTTTTCCAGATAGTCTCTCGCGATCCGAACCTCAATATCATCCATGCTGGTCTCCAAAACCTTACCATCACTTGAAAACACTACGGCCCGATCAGGACGATTCAAATTCAAAACACGGAATCCCTCAGCGCAACGGGTAAACGCATAACCATTTACAATCATATCTGCCGCATCTGCAACCTGCTTCACATCAACCATTTGCCACCTCCACGCTTTTGATTGGATTTAAGAACTTATCGACATCGAAATACAAATTTTGGAGAATCGGAACTAAATCAATATATTCTTCTTCCGGTTTCTCGTTGTGCTTATACTTTGCCATAACAACAAGATATCCATTGTCCCACTCTTTCACTGCTGTATATCGTTCCAACGAATACGGAGCAATGAACCGGATCACATGGTTTCCGAACTGGAACACGGTATAGTTTTTCTCATTGCTAAGAGTTGCTACGCCACTCATGCCAATTCCTCCTTCAAAAGTTCCGAAACCATTTTATAGGTTCCATTTATTGTTTCCACTCTTTGATATCAACCATGGTATTGTCTTCCACATTCAGCATACGTCAATATCGCTGTGTAGTCAAGCTGAACCACTATACCATTATAATTCGTCAGAATCCCGTTCCATTACGTAAACGCTATGGAGCGTTTACAATTTAAATAACAAAAAGGAAGCCACCTCTCCGAACTCTCCACCAACCATAGAAAATCCCAAGCGATCGCTCCCTTTTTCTCTCATTCAATATTCACCTATAAACTAAAACTACTACAACCTACAATCAACCTCTTGGTTCCAGTGTTCCCGTACGGACATTAGTGTTCTCTACTCCAACACCACACACCCCACAACGCTCTTCCCAAGATCCTTCACTCTCTCGATCTCCAGCTCCAGCGCACTATACTTAGACATACCGCACTGCTCAACAAACACAACTCCATCGCACTCCGGCAGCTTCTTAACGGTCTCAGCGTCCTCCAGCATGCAGTTTCCAGAGATCACGCGGATTCCACTAAGCTCTTTCTCCAGCGCCTCCGCAGCCCCTCTAAGGACCTCAGAATCCACATCTCCGGTAACAAGAATGGTCTTCATTCCATCCGCATAGTTCCTAATATTCGCCGCGATCAGCCCATACTCCGTCTCAGCGTTCACGTTGCATGCGCGTCCCTCAAGACGATTCAGCCATGCGTCGATCGCTCCAGCTTTCTTTCCGCCCTTGGAAAGTCTTCCGAGAACTTTTACCTTATAGCGGGATCTGAGTTCCTTCGCAGAATACAGCTTATCACTCATCACAAACGCAACACAGATTCCAAACACAATAAGGAATCCACCAAGAATTCCACCGAGAATTCCATATTTAATCGCGCTCTTTAACGCCGCACGCTTGGAAGAATCGACTTCCTTCGGCTCCTCAAGTTCATCATATGCAGTCTGCTTTGTCTGTAAACTGTCATTCAGCGTTGTCAACTTCTCGGTCTGCTGGCGCTGAAGTTCTGCAAGATTAAGGTTCACCAGCGCGCTGACACTCTCATTTACGATAGAAACAGTATGTTCCCCAATACTTGTGGCGATCCGGTCATGCATATCGTCTACATGTGCCAGAAATGCGTCAAGAACTTCCTTGGCATCTTCTTTTGTCGTGTGCTTTACATCGATCGTGAGCATGCGGTTTAACTGGCCATCCTGATTTGCCCCGATCGTCACTTCCACAAGTTCTTCCAGATATCTCGGCTCCGTCTTTACCTGCTTCGCAACATCCTCAAGAACTGCGCTGCTGGTTAAAAGAGACTGATATGCCTGAAGGATCGTATCTGTATTATCACGATTCTGATACTCCATTCCCGGCATGATCTGATATCCTGTGGAAACGAACAGATCCGCTCTCGCCTCGCATACATCGTACGGACTCATGTTGATCCAGATCGAATGATCCAGATATTCCTGCTGATTCGCAATATCTGTTCGGAGATTTTCCATCTCACGTTCATATGTGGACTTATTCTTCTCATAGAGCTCCAGATCATTCTGGTAAGTTACTCTCGCTTCCTTCGCCGTCTCCGGGTCATTCTGATTCCTGTAAGTCATCGTGCCCTTCGCACCACCAAGCAGAACCGCCATAATAACCGCGACTGCAAGCACCGGTCTCCACTTATGAAGAACCGCAAACATCAGGTCCTTCAGATCGATCTCTACAACTTCATTTGAATTGTTTTCCATGATACTCTCCTTCATCTTTGTTTTCCAACATGTAAAATTCCACGCAAAAATTATTCCACCGTCACACTCTTCGCCAGATTTCTCGGCTTATCCACATCAAGTCCCTTCGCGACAGATACATAATACCCCATAAGCTGCAGCGGGATCACCGCAAGACTCGCCGCAAACAGCGGATCCGTCTTCGGGATATAGATCACAAACTCCGCACAGTCCTCGATGCTGTAATTTCCATACGTCGTGAGCGCCATCAGATACGCCCCACGGCTCTTGCACTCGACCATGTTGCTGACAGTCTTCTCATAGAGATCCTGCTGCGTCAAAACTCCGATCACCAGCGTTCCCGGCTCGATCAGGCTGATCGTTCCATGCTTCAGCTCACCGGCCGCATAGGCCTCAGAGTGGATATAGCTGATCTCCTTCATCTTAAGACTGCCTTCCAGACTCACCGCATAGTCGATTCCACGGCCGATAAAGAACATATTCTGTGCGTTCATCTGCTTCGCCGCGAACCACTGGATCCGCTCCTTATCCTCGAGAAGCTTCTCGATCTTATCCGGGATCGTCTGAAGCTCCGCGATCAGCTCCGCCGCCCTGTCCTCATCGATCATTCCACGAACACGGGCAAATTCGATGGATAAAATATAGGACGCGATCAGCTGTGTGCTGTATGCCTTCGTCGTCGCGACCGCGATCTCCGGTCCCGCAAGCGTGTAGAAAACATGGTCCGCTTCCCGGGCGATCGTGGATCCGACTACATTGACGATCGCTAACGTCTTAACCCCATGGGCCTTCGCCTCCCGGAGCGCCGCAAGGCTGTCCGCCGTCTCTCCGGACTGGCTTACGATGATCACAAGAGAATTCGGCGCAAACAGTATTCTCCGGTAACGGAACTCCGACGCAAGCTCCACGCGGACTGGGATCTGCGCCAACTCCTCGATCACATACTGGGCCGCAACACCAACATGGTACGCGGAACCACAGGCAACAATATAGATCTGCTGCAGCTTCTGGATCTCTTCCTCCGTAATTCCAACTCCACTAAGATCGATCTTGCCATCCCGGACAACCGAATTTACTGTATCACGGACCGCTTTCGGCTGCTCATGGATCTCCTTCATCATAAAATGCTCAAAGCCCGCTTTCTCCGCAGCTTCCGCATCCCACTGGATCTCCACCAGATCTTTCTCGATCTCATCGCCGTCCAGATTGTAGAACGTCACATTTCCCTTCTGCAGACGGCACATCTCCATATTTCCGATATAATAAACATTTCTCGTATACTTTAAGATCGCCGGAACATCCGACGCGACAAACGACTCGCCATCCGCAACACCGATGATCATCGGGCTGTCCTTTCTCGCCGCATAGATCTCTTCCGGATAATCCCTGAACATGATGGCCAGCGCGTAAGAACCGCGGATCCTCACCATTGCATGGTTGATCGCGTCCACCGGCGTATGCTCATACTTCTTATAGTAATAATCGATCAGCTTGATCGCAACCTCTGTATCCGTATCAGAATAGAAGTTATATCCCTTGTGCTGCAGTTTTTCCCGGAGTTCCTGATAATTCTCAATAATTCCATTGTGGACACCAACTACATTCCGGTCATCACTGCAGTGCGGATGTGCATTCAGCTCACTCGGTTCCCCGTGTGTCGCCCAGCGGGTATGCCCGATTCCGCATGTTCCGTGCATTGCGGTTCCATCATTCGTCTTTTCCGCAAGGACGCGCAGACGTCCTTTCGCCTTTACGATCTCCACCTCATTTTCACCGTTACGCACTGCAAGTCCTGCCGAATCATATCCGCGATACTCCAGCTTTGCGAGACCATCCAGCAGTACCGGTGCCGCCTGTCTATGTCCAGTAAATCCAACAATTCCACACATATATTTATTTCTCCTTCAGATTCAATTAATTACTTTGTCCTTTATACAGCTGCAGGGACTTGATTTAAAAAATCCAGTCCCTGCCACTACATACAACTATTTCTGCATTTTATTCAATTACCACACATCCAACAACACTTTTTTTCAAGTCATGGATCTTCTCAATCTCCGTCTCAATAGCACTGTATTTCGATGTCTCACACTGCTCCACAAGAATCACCCCATCACACAAAGGAAGCTCTCTCACTGTCTCGACATCTTCAAGCATACAATTTCCAACTACTGTCTGAATCTCTCCAAGTTCCGACTTTAATGCTTCTGCGACGCGCATTAAAGTATCTGCCGGTGCACTTCCGGTAATTAAGAGTTTTTTCATATCTCCTGCATAGTTCTTTACATTCGCTGCAATCAAACGATACTCTGCTGTCTCATCGGCATTGCAAGTACGTCCTTCCAGTCGGTTTAACCACGCATCGACAATGCCGACTTTTTTCCCGGAGGAGAGTTTTCCAAGAATTTTTACTTTGTAACGTTCCTTCAGCTCTTTTGCGGAGTAAACCTTATCTCCCATAAGGAACACAATACAAACAACAAACGCAACTATAAACGCCCCGCCGAAACCACCGACCAGACCAAATTTTATGGCACTCTTTAAAGCAGCCACCTTGGAAGAATCCTCTTTTTCCGGCTCTTCCAATTCATCGAGATCTTTCTGTTTTGTCTGGAGACTGTCGTTTAAATCTGTAAGTTTCTGGGACTGCTGCCTCTGGAGATCCGCAAGGTCAAGATCTACTTTTGAGCTTATTCCCTCATTGACGGTAGAAACAGTATGTTCTCCAATGCTTGCTGTGATCTGTGCCTGCATATCAGCTACATGTGCAAGAAATGCATCAAGAACAGTCTTTGCTTTTTCTTTGCTTGTATGATTGACATTAATTGTAAGAAGGCGGCTGAACTGATTTTTATCTACCCCTATGGTACCGATCGTCACCGTAACAAGCTCCTGAAGATATCTTGGCTCCGTTCCGACCTGCTTCGCGACATCCTCCATCACTGCACTGCTCGTCAGCATTGACTGATATGCCTGAAGGATCGTATCCGTATAATCACGGTTCTGATATGCCATTCCTGGCATGATCTCATATCCTGTGGATACATAGAGATCTACTCTTGCCTCGCATACATCATACGGGCTCATATTGATCCAGATCGAATGATCGAGATACTCTTGCTGGTTCTCGATATCTGTCCGCAGGTTTTCAATCTCCCGCGTATAAGTATCTTTATTCTTCTCGTAGAGCTCCAGATCTGCTGAATAGGTCAAATCTGCCTCTTTTCGCACTTTCGGATCACTCTGTTTTTTATAAGTCATTATGCCCTTGATACCACCTAACAGCAACCCACAGATCACCGCTACAAGGATCAACGGTCTCCATTTATGGAATACCGCAAACATCAAATCTTTTAAATCGATCTCCTGCTCATCTGTATTGTAGTCCATCTTCCTTCTCCTTTTAATTTTTTATCTCGATCCACGCCCTGTCAATACAACCTTGACCGTTAAGATCAGAATCTTAATATCCTTTAAGATCGACCAGTTGTCTATGTACTGCATGTCCAGGCGGACAACCTCATCGAAGTCCTTGATATCACTTCGCCCGCTGATCTGCCAGAGACCGGTAAGTCCTGGCGTCATGCTGAGACGGCACTTGTGCTTCGCCTCATAATGTTCAAACTCATCAACGGTCGGCGGTCTCGTTCCAACAAGACTCATATCACCCCGAAGCACATTCCAGAACTGGGGCAGCTCGTCAATACTCGTCTTCCGGATAAACTTTCCGACCTTCGTGATCCGCGGATCATCTTCCATCTTGAACATCAGGCCCTTTACTTCATTTGATGCCATCAGCTCTTTTTTTCTTGCCTCCGCATCCTTATACATAGAACGGAACTTATAGAACGTAAACTTACGTCCGTTCTTTCCGACACGGGTCTGTCCAAAAAACACCGGTCCCGGGGAATCCAGCTTGATCGCCGGTGCGACAAAGATCGTAGCAATTCCAAGGATTACCATTCCGACCAGACTGCCGACAATATCGAGCGCCCTCTTTGCGATCATCTGTCTCGTTGAGAACAGATTTCTCGCAAATGTGACCGCCGCGTACTTTCCGACACGGTTTAACGACTTCTTTCCGGAAACCGAAAGATCAAACGCATCAATATTTATATCCACAATGATTCCCATCTGCTCCAGCTCACGAACCCATTCGTTCATAAGCGGAGTGCGCATCAGCTTGTCATCGATGATAAATACCTCGTCCACATCGTTCCGGATCACATAATTTAAGAAATCCTCACGGTGCGCTACCACCGGGATCTCGCCAATCTCTTCCGCCTTCGCCTCGTCCGTAAGTACCAGACCTGCGATCGTCCGGTTCCATTCATTATACTCCTTAAGATTCTCAATCACATCCCCGGCCTGATCCGATGAGGTAACAACGAGAAGCCGATTGCTGTGGCGGCTGTTCCGGTAGACCTTTACCATATACTGCTTAAAGATCACTCTCGCCGCATACATCATGAATGTATTAATCACGATCTGATAACCAAAGACGAGACGCGAGAGATCTGCGGAACGGTGCATCACAAACAACGCCATAATCAGGACTGCCGAAAAGATCAATTCCGACTTCACAACGTTTACAAACTCATCGAACATTCCTCTCCGGAAAAAATGATGGCTGAAATCCATCAGCACAAAGATCAGACCATACAGGGCGATTGCGAATAAAAGCAGCCAGATCTGGTCACCATGCTCAAACCTTCCATAAAAGATTCCGTAACGGATCCAGAAGGCAATTCCCATACTGACAATCAGGCTGCACAAGTCAACGATCAGTACGAGAATACTCTCAAATGTTTTCTTGTTTTCGTACATAATACTCTCTCCCAGGTTCTATTCTGCTTATTATAACATAGAACCTGCCTTAATACTTTACTTTTCTATGAATTTCGGCATAGTTTTACCCTAAATTCCGATACATGCCCAACTATTCTATCATAGTTTTTCTGTTTGCAAAAGGCAAATTTCAATAGTTTCTTGTTGTTCCTTTTCCATTTTACATTTCTTCTGCCACTTTGCTTCCTCAGAGCCTTAATTTTACTTCTCTCTGCCTATATACCGTCCTACCGTCTTCCCCTGTTTCATTCTTGAACGTATCATATATCTCCCATACAAATTTTTCATCACTTGTCTCCGGCACATGCTGCCGTATGCACTCTTCTATTTCCTCCAGATCACAAAACATTTTAAAATTATCCTCGTTCAGCCTATAACCATATACTCCACTTAGCGATTTACTGGTCATGTCCCACAAAAAGCGATAAATATTTTTAGGCGTTAACATATGATGGAACGCTTCCTTAATATCTACAGATGAATCACGTTTTACAGCATGATACCATCCCCATATATTATGTTCCCGGTAATTCAGATCATCATACAGGTCCAATTCATTCCCTATCACATACAATGCCATGGCAAGCAGTTCCTCATACACTTTCCCCGCACGGCCGTTGTATTTTATTTCTTTCTCTTCGCTTCCCTCTACTTTATTGTGCCATATGATCTCACTAATTTCCTGCATTCTACTGTACTCGTTCTTCATATGCAGCAGGAAACCTTCTAAAAATCGGTCTGATACCTTTTCAAGTGCCAATGAAAGAATATAGATTGCACGCCTCTTTGGATCCAGCCTAAAAAACAGCATCATCTCATCCGCTGTTGCTGCGTAATCATATAGTACATCAAATAATGTTTCCCATCCTTCTGTGGACAGATCTGTCACATACAATTGAATCCTTTCAAACAAAATTACTTGTTCTTCTATGTCACATGTGCTACAGGCTTTCTCCAATTCTTCCGCAGCTTTTTCTGTGTCTTTTCTGTTACACAGCCAGATCAACTCTTCCACTGTATTTTGATTGCCCAAATTCTTATTCATTCGATGCGTAAAATACATCGTAAAGAAATATCCACTATAGATTCGACGCTCTTTTATCGTCTTCTCATAGTCATCATCTCCGAATTCATAATTCAAAACATTCATCTTATCCTCTGCATAATGTTTCACACTTGGGAAAAGTTCTTTCAACAATATTTTATATCTGTTATATTTTTCATTTTCGAACAACTTCTGATAAAATTCTTTTATCTCTTTATTTTTCTTCTCTAACCGTTCTTTATAAAGGAATTCATGTCCAAACAGCATTTCCCTGTCCTTTGAGACAAAATATGTTGCATTATTCCAGATTATATCATACAACTCTCTGTTTTCCCTTTTTATAAATTCAAGAAGAGTATAATCACCAATATTGAGCTGCCCTGCAAGCCGCTTTCCCTGATCTTTTGACAGAAAATAAAAGCTGCTCATAATTGAATTCAAAAACCTTTTGATATCCCGAATGTCCTGGATATATTCTGCTATCAGCGACATATGTTTTAAGATCAGCTTCTGCTGGTTCTCATCAGTCTTATATACTTGCAATATATTATCCATGCAACAGAGAAGCACATCTCTCTTAACTTCTCCGTCAAATTCCGGTATGCAAAATTCTACCTGCACGATCTTTTTAAGATATTCCATCCCATAATGCTGCTGCGCAAGCATACTTTTCAACACTTCAGGATCATATGAAAGAACATAAATAACTTTATCAAAGTTTAATACATCTGCAACCGTCTTCAACAAAAACAAAATTTTCTCTGGCCCCAGTCGCTCGATATTATCCAGTATAAAAACAAACCGCTTCTTTGAAAGCGACATGTATTCGTTAATTCTGTCGCGAATCACCGAAACCGTTGCCTTATCTTCATTTAAGAATGAAAGCTTAACTCCCCGCGTTGATTCATGAGCATTAAAAATCAATGCCAATAGATCTCTTTTCCACTTTCTCAGTTTTGAAACACTGTAATCAACTTGTGAATGCTTAAAAATAGTGTCCAAGATTCCACTAAGCAAAGCAGCCTCATCTTCATAATTCCACGGGTCGAAGTCATCAATAATTAAAATATTCTCACTTTCCTGCAAACGTTTCTTTACAATATTCAGAACCGTAGTCTTTCCGCTACCCCATTTTCCACTTAAGCTAAGTACAAGCTTTTTATTGGGATAGCAGTCCGCAACTGTCCTGATAATATTTTCTATCAGGTCCTCTCTGTGTAAAAGGTCATAGTCCACAGCCTCTTCATCTAGTACGAGCATCTCTCCACTATATCCAGCCAGCTTTCCCTCATACAGATCCTTTAATGTGTAGGTTTGTTTCTTCTTCTGCTCACGTTTTTCTCTCTGTCTGGTTTCAATTACCTTCATGCGATAAAAAAGGAATGCTAAATCCACTATTGTGAATATACATGCACCCAACAGCTTATACCTTGCAAATATCGGATTCCCTATAACGAAAGCGACTGTCATAAATACTATATATAATCCTACCGTATACAGTCCCCTTATCATCCACGCATCGAATTCTGAACTGATCGGCAACTTCATAGAGACATCCAGCCGAAAGTATATACATACAATCGCTAACATTACAAGAGTGATTGTCGCAAATTCATATCGTCCAATGCTATTTACGATTTTGGTAAACGTATTACCGATATCTAAAAACAATATAATCAAAAATCCAGCTAATCCATATGGCAATTGTTCTTTAAAATATTTCATTAGTATTTCCTCCACCATACTTTTACGTCACCACTTGGGTTTCCTATCACTTTACAGTGCTTAATTTCTTGATACTTCTATATTTCCATATTATCATCTCATCTTTATCTTCTCAAGCTTTTATCCCACGCTCTCTTTATCTGCCATATATTTGCCAAAATTTTTCCTGAGATTTCATTAGGTATATGTCTATTCCAAATAATAACAATTATTTGAGGTTGAGATATC
>NZ_QWGO01000054.1:0-13788 GCF_003435535.1 Desulfotomaculum sp. OF05-3
AAATCAGATTTTCGTATGCATCTGTACCACCTTTGCTTAATGGCATTTTATGATGACAGTGAATGTTGTGTACTTCCATAGGAAGTCCTGTAACTGCACATTTTCCATATTGAGCCGCAAATAGTGATATTCTGTTGTCTGCATATTCGATTGACCTGCCCTTGACAGGATTACGCATCAGCCATAACATTGCGTCGGTATTAATAGTTAGCTTCTTATGAATCAGCTCTCGTCCCTTGACAGTGTACTTATTGATGTTTTTCCTTTTATTTTGGGCATTTTTCTGCGGAACGGCTCCCACTGGAACAATGGGACGTTCGTGCAGAAATCTCAATTGCCTGCTTTTACCATACTTGTCTTTGATAAAACCATTTTTCAGAGAACCCTTACGGGACACATCGCCTTTCAGCCGATTTCTAAGCTGTTTATTGATACTGAAGGCAAGCTTTCCAAAGTCCGCTGTTGTTTCTGTTGCTATACAGTAGTATTCATGCAGTCCTGCGACTACAGAATTATATTTCTGTAACTGTATAAACTGAGCTGTGTCATCTGGCGAATGAGCCAAAGTTTTTACTTCCTTGGTCAGCTTTTCATGAGCCTTTTTGTATGCCTTGTCACACATATGTGACCTGACGACATATTTCTTCCCCTTTTTCCGCACTTTCAGTTTGAATCCGAGAAAATCAGAATACTGTCTTTTTAGATTGACAACCTTAGATTTGTCTGGGCTTATATCAAGACCCAGGCGGTCTTTTAACCACATTTCTGTGGCTTTATACGCTCTGACGGCTTCTGCGTGTGTAGGGCAGAAGATTTTGAAATCATCGGCATATCGCACCGCATGCACTTCTTTCAGTCTGCTTCTGCGCAAAGCCCTGTAAGCATGGCTTTTGATAACTGTTCCCTGCTTATTGCTTCTTGTTGTAAAATCTGTTTTCGTTGGCATTTCTTCCCATTGGGAAGTAATCCACCAATCCAACTCGTTCAAAACAATGTTTGCAAGCAATGGCGACAGGATACCGCCTTGTGGAGTTCCCTTGATGGGGAAAGTTTTATCTCCATTTGGCAGAATAACAGATGCTTTCAGCATTTCCTTAATGATGCATAACAGCTTCTTATCTCTTATTCCCAATGCCCATATCTGCCTTATCAGTTTAGTATGATTGATGTTATCGAAAAATCCTTTAATATCAAGGTCTACTACGTGATACATATGCTGTACCTGTATCAATCGCATACACTGAGCGATGGCATGTTCAGCGGATCTATTCGGACGGAATCCGTAAGAATTATCGCTGAATTTTGCCTCGCATATCGGCTCCATGACTTGTAAGATACATTGCTGTACCACTCGGTCAACGATAGTTGGAATTCCCAGAGGTCTGGTCTTTCCATTGGGCTTTGGTATCTCCACACGCTTTACTGGGCGTGGGTGATAGCAGCTGAATTGCTTTCTTATGAGACGGACATATTCTTCCTCGTTTAATTTAGCAAGGTCATTAATTGTCCTTTTGTCCACACCTGCGGTATCGCTTCCTGTATTCGTCTTTATCGTTCTGTATGCCAGCTTGATATTCTCTTCGCTCTCGATGATTTCCATGAGATGATTAAATATCTTGTCTTTCTTACTGCCTGCATACAATTCGTCAAAAGTACTTATCATGTCATAATACTCAGAATTGCGAATTTTTCTCTGTTTAGATTTCTGTTCTTGCTGTTTCGAAGTCAACACAGGCATCCTCTCCCTTCGGTTTGGATTTTCTTTGTCATACTCGAAGCTGCGTTTATCGTATATTCATTTTTTTCCGTTGAATTCGACTTGGGGCTATCCCTCCACGATGTTTAGCATCACTTCACAGGTACTGTGCCCCTACTCTCACTGGGATTAAGTACGGTTGTACCGGTTTTGCCCGGCTTTCCCGTCCAACGACCTGCAACGGCTTTTTTCATACGTTCCCAGCTTTCCACGTTCCGATATTCCTATCATTGATTACCTTTAGGTCCTTCCTCTAAGCCTGTGTCCAATCATGCATAATCATATCGCCTGTAACGATATATGGATGTTCATAACAACCATTCTTACTAATCCACGGACACGCCCATACAAGGGCTACTGCCTTTCGACAGTATCAACGTTTAGACTCGTACATTCGGAAGTTTGTCAGTACTTTCGTACATTCTGACCATGGGTAACCGACACCCGGCATATAGGTAGCACCATCCACCGCTGGATAGCTTTCGTATATGGAAGTTAGCCATATTTACGACTACTCTCTGCCGACTTTACCGAGCTTCTGACACTTTGGCGGTTGCACGCTGATGCCAGTCGGAGTATCAGTGTGAGCGCTTCGGGGCGTTACTCCCTCATTTCACTCATCGGAATATCAGTTCTCCAAAGTTTCAGGCTTGAAAGCCCTTCGACTTTGTGCGTAAGCTTTTCACTTACGAACGTGTCGCACGGTTGTCGTTGCCATAGCCTTCCAGCAGGTTGATAGCTCCCCATATGCCGAGCCCCAGTGCGATGATGAGAGTCTGAAGAACGGTTACTGCGCTGTTGAAAAATGCCATAAATGTGTACCTCCTTGTACGCTGCGCCCTTATGGGCTGATGAATAGTAAATGTCCCTCTGCATGTGCACCTGCAAAAGGACAAAAAAATAGCCAGGTCTCCAATTTCAATCAGAAACCTGGCTATGTAAAAAGGGCGGCTCACCGCCGCCCTCATCGTTAATATTCTGTACTCAATAGAAAATCTGCAATGTGCATACTCTTAATGCCTTGGTAATTGCCTCCGGCAAATTCATCGGTTCTCGAAACATACTTCGGATAGTTATCCCGGATTTCCAGTAGCCGTTCATATTCACGTTTTTCTGTCTTCTCGGATTTGATCTCCTGCGTGACCTGCACATACAACCGGTCATTTTGCTTCTGCGCCACAAAATCGACCTCACCGTCCGGTGTCTTCCCAATCGTCACGGTATAGCCTCGTCTGCAAAGTTCCAGATACACCACATTTTCGAGACTGGAAGCGACGCTGTCCGGTGTATAGCCCATCACGCTGTAACGCAAAGCAGTATCGGCAAGATAAAACTTATCCTGCGTTTTCAGAATCTCCTTTCCGCGCAGGTCATAGCGAGAACAACGATGAAGGAGATATGCTTTCTCCAGCTTTTCCAGATAGCTATACACTGTTTCATTGTCGATAGCATGATTTACTGATTTCAGATAATTCGAAATTGATTTTGCAGAGAATGAATTTCCCACATTCGCAAATGTGTACCGAACCACCCGTTCCAGCTGGTCGATCTTGCGAATCTGGTTTCTCTTTACGATATCCGAGAAAATCGTGGAATTATAGATATCCCGGACAATCGTATAAACCTCATCCTGTGAATACTCTCGCAGGTGTGTTGCAGGGAAGCCACCCAAGCGGATATAGTCTGCCAGTTCAGCATGGATATCCTTTACCTGTATATACTGCTTCTTGAATTCCAGATATTCCTGAAAAGAAAGCGTATAGATCCGAAAGGAAACATATCGTCCGGTCAGGTAAGTCGCTATTTCCGAAGACATCATTCTGGAATTGGAGCCTGTTACATAAAAGTCAACATCATAATCTGTTCGATGAACATTTTTTCTTTCGATGAGCTGCAATACAATGTAACCAGTCTACATCTGCATTTTCAAAAATATGCATTGCAAGATTTCCTGAAAGTTTGAATTCAAAAGTCGAAATATATCCGAACTTCTGTCCCTCTTCAATTGTTCCTGTTGCGATTGCTTTGGCTATTGAGGTTCTTAGAAAACTTTCTGCCTGCTCCTTGGATGTGGTTAAATAAAATCCCTACCCAAAATCTTTTCTCTTTGCACATTTGACAAGATCTGGCTCTTTTACTTCACAATAGCTTCCATGATAGAGAACAAATCCAGCTTTTAACTCAAGCACTAATCTCTATCCCCTTTCCTTGCAAAAATTCAGTAATATCTTCAAGCACAGCTTCATCGCCTTCACAATGAAAAATCCCATAACATTTTTCTATATATCCAAGTACATCAGCCTCTTTAAACAAGTGTATAATCTGTTCAACAGGTAAATGCCACTCTTCTGAAGCAAGCCGGATTAATCTTGTTTGCATGAAAGTAATCTCTGTTTTCTCACTCATAATGAATCCTCCTTGATTTCTTGGTCAATAAAACTGGAAGTTATAAACATCTTTGCAAATATATCATATCTATCAACTGTACACCGCCCTCATAAATTGGGTGGTCATAATTGTCCGTAAAGAAATTCGGAATATTGTGAGAGCGGACAAATCCGCATTTTTCATAAAACGGTATGGTTAACGGGCTGTCACCTGTTCCAACCTGCAAAATAGAATATTCATCTGCATATTTACTTGCAAGGAAGTCAATCAATGCTTTCCCATAGCCCTTTCCCTGATTTTCCGGATCGACTGCGATATTCTTGATTTCAAGTATTTCGTTACCTTCATCGGTGACAACACATTCAGCTTTTACATTACCATCTTCAAGTACATACATAGTACCTTTTTCAAGATAGTGATCAACCATGCTCTCCTGTTCATCAGCTAATAACAATAATGATATAAATTGCTTTTTATTTTCGTTCACTTCTCGGATTTTCATATCCATTACTCCGTCAAACTGGAAGTTATCGCCTAATCTTTTAAATTAGTTAAATCCTCTAAGTACATTTCTGTATAACCGCACTCTGGGCAGACTGCAACTTTTACATCATCTATAATTGTTGCCTTTTGCTTTTCATCTACACGAACAACAATCCCATAGCCACCACCATTTACTTTAAGCCTTAAATCTGATACCATAACTTTTCCGCATTTTACACATTTTCTCATTGTTTACCACCTCCAAATGTATAATTTTACGCTTTCTTAATTGGATGTCTAATTACAGTTTTCCATTTTTCTGGGGCAACCTTTCTTGCATCAGACATATAAATCTCGTGGTGCAACCTATCTTTGTTAATATCATTAACATATCCATTTTGTTCTAAATAAGTATCCATAAGCGCAACAGTTGTTGGCTCATTATCAAAAGAACCTATATGCATAATTTGAACGCATAATCCCTCATCAATCGTAAGATACTCTGCTGACGAACAATCAAGTTTCTTCTTTTTCGTTGCTGTTTCTACCGCCCAGTCAAAATCAGCTTTAGAAATGAAATCAGGCAAACGGATAACAGAAATCCAGCTGAAAGCAGACTTATTTGTATAATCTACACTCTCGACATCATCCTGCCACCAAAAACCTTCCAATGGCGGAACAACATATTCAAAAAATCCTTCAATTTTATAATCAGTCTTGTAACTCATTTTTAATGTGTATGCAACAGCATATAGAACACTGATTGCTTGTTGATATGCTCCGCCTTCTTCATTTGGATTGCCTTTTCCTCTAACTGCAATATAATTTGCCTTAGATACATTTACAATCTCTGGTTTGTTCTTCGGCATATAGAATTCTTTATACTCTTTTTTAAAATCAAAAGCCATAATAACCTCCAAAATTCCGATTTTCTCAATTCTCCAAACTTGAATTTATTTTGGCAAATCATCTTCCGCTTTAAAATTCACATTACTGTCATCGATCGAGATTGTGATCGTGTAGTTATAGATTATACCATCTTCTGTTTCCAGCTTAAATGTTACCGCACCACCTCCGAGATACTGAAAATCAGGTTCGTCAGACATTCTTGCATATGTGCCATACTGTTGAAAGTATCCGTCTGCATCAAAGAACGCAACATTGCTTGTTTGCTCCTTATCGTTCCGGAAGAGTACTGCACCAACACGGTCACTAGCATGATCTGGAATTAAAACACAGTCTATGTATTCCCAATCTGTTTCTTGCACAAGAGAGAACATCGACACAATATCTTGTTCAGACCAGATTTTTCCTCCATTCAGATTACTGATATCTGTATTCTGAACCGGATTGCTGGCAGAATCTGATGTTTCTGGCATGGCGTCTTTGCTGCTGCAGGCGGACATTCCTAATACACAAACCGTCATGAAAATAAAAAGCAATGCTCTCTTCATATGAACACCTCCTCAAATTCCGATTGAGATTTCACCTGTTTTAAGAGATTTAATAACTGTTATATTTTGTTATTAAATTCTCCGCAATTCCTTGAAAACACTGGATTTGTCGCAGGTGAGCTTTCCCTTATTGTTTCCCTTGTGTTATATCGTCCTACCAGTGTTTACGAACACTGATAAGGGAAAATACAAGGGCAAAAAAATTATATAAAACAGTATAACACAAAATAAAAGTGACATGGTGAACTGATTGAAATGCTTCTGATTTTTGTAACAGATGATTTATTGATCGATAAGGAGATAAGATACGATGAGAACAATATTTGCAGAATATAATCCCGGACGAAACAGCATTGATGTTTATACCAGTGCAGGCTATATGCTTCGCATTGACTGTTGGGAAGCAGAAAAGGACTTAAAAACCACACCAGGATCAGACTGTGCATTAAACGCACTCGCCATTGATGAACCTCTTGAATATGCAAGATTATATCTTGATGGAAATTTGCAGATGTGGGTAGATGCGGAAGATTCATTAGAATTATAAAATACAAGTAGCCTGTATTCTTTATTTCACATACAGGCTACTTAATCAAAATTACTATAATTGATGGTAAGCAAGTTTCTTAATATACCTTGTTTGAATAATACTGAGCCATTTGCATATTAATTTCAAATGAAAACTTTTTAGTTTTGATTCAGTATTTAATCAATGTTCCTATATTTTAAATATTCTGTGAACTTTTTAACTGCTGGAGTAATTTTGGTCCGATCTTTCATCGCCAATGCAATTTCTCTGAAATATGGTGTTTGAAATGGTCGGATTGCAATCTGATATGGTATACGTCTCAAAATCATTTCAGGAAGTATACCAAATGCGATTATTATTTATAAGTATTTCTTGAAGGTATTTTTCATCTTCAGGGCAACGTCCATCGCCCAATCGAACTGTTCAGACCACTTATCCTTATTTTAAAAATTTGCCGAATAAGATATAAGGATTCTGTTGGCTTTCTTGTCCAGTCATTAGGCTTTTCTACCACTTCAAATTTAACGGCGATATCCGAACTGCCTATTTGGTATAGTTTGATTTCTACCAAGAAGAGCGCAATATTCTCATCGGTGTGATTATTCAGCCACTCAATTGCAGAGCGATGTTCTTCTCTGGCTCTCTTGACAACCCAAATTACAATATCGGCAGATTTGCCGGAGGCATATGTAATCAATTTACCAAGGTAATCATGGTCTGTATCTTCAAGCTGATTTTCAATAATGGTTTTTCTGTCCGTTCCTGTTTCAGTTGCATAAATGTCTACATTAAAATCTCCAACGCTGGACTCAGTTTCATCAAAGGTTATCTCCAAGCCAACGGCATCCGCCAGCAACGCAAGATTGTCCTCTTCTGCAAGCCAAAGAGTAAAGTCTATTGCCTAAAAAGTTGCTTGATCAAGAGGTGAGTGCTAATTATTTGAGATTTTTTTTGCACACCTTGATTTTGCTTGGTATGCAGCCATTTTTTCTTTCCAACTGCCAAAGATGGGATTTTACTATAACCGGATTTTTTATTTCGCGCACTCTATAATAACCGCTTCACATCTGCCATATCCAAGCTGTGAACTGTTCAGACACAACGTGTAATTGCTGGCCTTTCCCCACTTCTGCCCGGTATAAAAGTTATAATTTGTCATACGCCTTTTATCTGTATCCTCTATCAGCTTTGCTGCTTTCTGGTCACTGACATTATATAACCAGCTGATACGCTGTATGCATCATCCAGAAGCATTCCCTTGGTCTCAAGCAATTACCTGCAGTGTCTCTCCCGCTCCCTTTTTTAAACATATAATGATTTATAAAGCGTTACTTTTTTTCTCTGCACGGTCAAGATAAATATAAAATCCAACATTTAGCACGATTCCCACCATTGTCGATACTGGTGCCGCAAGACCGATCTTCGTCAGGCTTGCATTCGGCTGGATACTCATCACATAGGCAAATGGAAGACGTACCAGCAATGTCTGGATTAATCCCTGTGTCATTACCCATACCGTCTTGTTATTACCATTGAAATATCCGACCATACTGAACAGAATTGCTGTCACGATTGTTTCCAGTGCGAATCCTTTCAGATATGCATACCCTTTCTGGATAACGGCTACATCCGTTGTGAAGAACCCTGCCAGTATATCGCCTCCAAACATCACCAATAAAAATACTATACATCCCACAACCAGGCCAACACCGATTCCGGTAAACATGGATTTCTTCGCACGCTTTGCCTTGCCTGCTCCGATGTTCTGAGATACAAAGGATGCCATCGACTGCATCAGCGCACTTGGAACCAGCATCGCAAAGTTGACAATCTTACATGCAACACCGTAACCCGAAGAAGCTTCCAGGCCAAGCCGGTTCACAAATGCACAAAGTGCCAGGAAGGACATCTGTGTCAGGAACTCCTGCAGTGCAAGCGGAAGTCCGATCTTTAGGAATTTCTTACACTGACTATTCAACCCGAAATCTTTTCTGGTAATCTTAAATGGAAGTTCCTTTTTGATCAGAATAACAATAGCAAATACTACGCTGAGTGCCTGCGCTGTAACAGTTGCAATCGCCGCACCTGCTGCGTCCATATGAAATCCTGCCACAAGTACTATATCTCCGATCACATTTACAATACATGCAACAAATACAAATAGCAACGGTGATTTACTGTCCCCCAGTCCACGGAAAATTGCTGATAAAAGATTGTATGCAACAATAAAGAAAATACCGCCTCCGCAGATACGCACATATACCGAGGTCAGCTCAACCGCCTCTTTCGGAGCCTGCATCAGGACTGAGATTGGATGTGCAAATCCAACCATAACAATAAATAATCCGACTGCAATCATCGTAAATACAACTGCTGATCCGCCAATGACCGATCCAATCTGCTCTGGTCTCTTTTCACCGAGATATCTCGCAATCAGTACCGTAATACCCATTGCAAACTGTGTCACTACAAAAGTTACAAGATTCAATACCTGACTTCCCGTAGAAACCGCTGAAAGCCCGGATGTAGAACCGAATCTTCCAACTACCAGAAGATCCACTGCACCGTATGCCGCCTGCAGGATCAATGATCCCAGCACCGGTATCATAAATGCAATCAGTTTTTTAAGTATGCTTCCTTGTGTAAAATCTGCCTTATCGTTCATCGTAATGTTTTCTCCTTTCGCACATGATCTGATAAAATTTCTCTATCGTCCGTATCATACATTCTGCATCTTCGTCCGAGATTTCTTCCATGTAAGGGAGCAGACTTTTAAAATATTGTTCGTCATATTTCTGCGAAAGATTTGTTCCCTTTCTTGTAACAGCTATGTATGTGACACGTCCATCTGCTTCAGAAGCCATTTTCTTAAGGTATCCTTTTTCTTCCATCTCTTTGACAGTTCTTGTAACTCCCGGTCTTGGAAGCTCCATTGCATCACTGATATCCGACACCTTTACCTGTACGCCCTGTCCTTCCAAAGACTGTATCGTATCCAGATATTGAATAAAGGATGAACGAACACCTTCGGGCAACGGTGGGAGCATCTCCCGGGTCCGCTTTGCCTGATAACATGCATCGAACATCCTTTTTATTATTTCACTTGTCATATTCTGTCCTCCTTATATATTATCAGTAAAATCACCACTTATACTTTCTTTTGCATTCATGGCACTTCTAGTAATTATCACAGTTAATTACCTTTGATAATTATATAAAAATTTAGAAATTTGTCAAGCTTTTATTCCATTGTTAACAGCTGATCCGCTGAAAATTTATCATCTTCTTAATATCTTCCGGAATTTTTTCCCAGATTTCCGCAGACACATATTCCATATTTTTCCAAATCTACCCTTCCATTTATCACTTCAACTCCATCCGCTCGAAGAAGTTCTGCCTGTACATCCTCTCCACCAAACGCAAATGCCCCGGCCAGTTCACCTTTCGCATTGACCACTCTGAAGCACGGAATATGTTCCGGATCCGGATTCTTATGCAGTGCATTGCCCACGGCTCTTGCCATTCTGTGGTCTCCCGCCATCTCTGCGATCTTCCCATAAGTTGCCACATGTCCTTTCGGAATACGCTTCACTGCTTCATAGATTCTCTTTGTCGGACTGTCCGTAACCAGATCATACCCAGACAATCTGATCTTTCTCTTTATCCGGCAAAGGCTCTTTTTTCTCTAGCTGTTTCAGAATCACTTCTTCCCGTTCTCTGGCTGCCTTGTCTACTTCCAGAAGATGCTCTCCAATGGTGTCCTGCAGAAGCATCACCTGATAAGTTGAATTTCGATGATTCTTCAGATAATCTCTGTGAAGAAAACCATACTTGCCAAGTTGCTCCATCTGCTCACCGGATTTATAGGTGAGATTCGGGATCAGATATCCATTTACATTTGTATACGTTATATAAATAGGACATTCGCAATCCGCTTTCGCTACTTGCTCATGAACGCAGTTGCTTCGCTGCCTGCGTTCATTTTATTATGAGATTCCGACAGGTGTATTAAGAGGTACTGGGCACTCTTTATACCCGGCTATTGCAACTATCATAGGAACCTGTTGTTTTCGTATCCTCTGGATATATACTATTTTCAGGCAGCATTGCCAGTTAAATATTCTGTATTATGCTTTTCCTATTTCATGGATACTAACACTATTTCTTATTATAATTGGCTTTATTATAATAAAACCAATAAAGTAATATCCAAACGAATAAATTTTATTTTTATGCACAAATCGGACAGCTTTAAAAATTTAGCTGTCCGACCTACTCTTAATAATATCCCCGTTCTTCCTGCCAGTCTTTCACATAGCATCGAATTCCAATATAAATCACATGCACCAGTAGCAACAGCGTGATAAGATTTACAGGAATAACAGATTTTATCCATTCTCCAAAGTAAATTACAATAGCTGCACTCGTTATCGCCACTATTATACTGAGGATATCCCAGCAATATTTCCGGTAGATTTTTCCAACCTGATAGCCAATCCCAACTATCAGTAATCCGGTTATTATAAATAAAATTCCCATAACAATAGCTACGATCAGCCAGTACATAAGCCCGGAAAGGATACGGTTAGGTATTCCGCTGCTTAACTGTCCGAAAGAATCTGCACCTATGACAAACTCCCGAAACAAGCTTCCCATTCCTTTTCCTAACACACCGAAAAAGGTGATACAGTCGTTAAGGAAAACTGGCGAAAGAATAGCCGTAAACAGGATTATTGTTATGCTGTACCATGCCAGTAGGAACAGGATACTTTCATAACCAGTTGTCATATTTTTAAATTTCTTTTCCAGCTGACTTTTGCGGTTATCGCATTTTTCTTTTGCTTTCTGGTAAGCAGTGCGGTCACATTTTTCACATTTCTCATAAGGCACTTTTTTCTCAACAGCTACCTCTACCGTCTTTTGGTGTGTCTGTGCATAAAGTTTCTCCTGTTCTGCTTTTTCATACTTAAATTTCCATGCCACGACTTCTGCGTCGGCTCTTTTCCTTCTGTCTGTCTCGTTGGTCAATCGCTCCTCTGTTTGCCTTAATCTTGTCCGCAATGCTTCGATATTCTCGACTCTGTTTTCGCTGTTCAATTTCTCGTTCAAGGTCAGCGATTCGCTTAGCTGCTTGTTCAGTTCCAAAATTGTCTGGTCTTTCTGATCCAGTTCGTCCTGCATCTGTTCTGTCATCAGCAAAAGTTCTTCCACCTGCCCGACGTTCTCTAAGTCTTTGCATCCGTTCATCAAGCTCCCTCACTTTCTCTATCTGCTGTTTAAGGTCAGCAATTCGGTGTTCTGTTTCTGCAATAAGCTGTTCTCGCTGTTCAGCTTCTGCGTTAATTCCTGCCATTGCTGATTCTCGGTTTCCAACTGTTCGATTCTGGTTTTCTGTTGCTCGATCTGTGAGAGCAGTTCTTCTGTATCTGGCAAAAGATTCAGCAGCCCGGATAATTCGCTGTTTAAGTTTTTTAAACTCTGGTTCTGCTCCTGAAAAAACAGAAGCTGCCTGTCCCGTTCCTGTAATTCCTGTATCATCTCTGCCATAAGATTCTGCTGTTCCTCGATCTGGTTTATCATTGTCTCCATCATGGGAATGACTTCCCGGCTTTCTTCTAATGTCACGCAATCGCTCCTTCCATTGTGTCAATGCACCAGATACTTTTCCAAAAGAAATCTTTATTTTACCCAGCAGTGCATTTTGTCTTTTTATGATCTGGTTTTCCTCCACTTTCCATGAAGCGGAGGATGTCTGTCCGTTTTGAAATTTCTCATCAATTTTTCTGGCATCCGCACCCTCATGGATCGTTGGTATCTCAAATTTTCCCTGCCTTGCATAAGAACGGTGGTCAATGTGATTTTCCGTTTTCAAATGTGCATTACAGACATTTGCCCATTCGCTCCGCCATAGTTCACAATTTTTGGGATTGTTCCATCCGGTAGCATCGGTTAATACACGTTTCCACTGTTTACGATTCCTTGCACCGATTTTCGGATTACCGTTTTCGTCCAATACCGGGATTCGGATTCCATGACGGGCAGGGTTCTTTTTATCCTGCCACCAGTCCGGGTGAGACTCATCAACCACGATATTTCCATCATTATCTCTGACAAAATCCCAGTCTTTGACTTCTTTGTTTCCCCATGAATGGTCTGGATTGAATGGACGCATGGTAACAAGTAAATGCACATGTGGGTTTCCATCGCCCTTATCGTGAATGCTCCAATCTGCACACATGCCTTTGTCTACAAAGATTTTCTGAATATAATCCGTTGTATATTCAATCTGTTCCTTTCGGTTCCATTCTTTCGGTAGTGAGAACTCAAACGACCTGCCAAGCTGTGCATCCGCGGTCTTCTCAATCTTCAAAACTTCATTCCACAAACGCTGTTTCTGAAAAGTAAGTTTGAATTTTTCCAGTGCAGCTTCTTTGTTATCTGCTCTTTTATATCGGACTGATTTCTGGAACCGTCTGATAGTTTCAGCAGGTACATTCTGCCATTCCTGTGGTGCATTTTCACACATCATCAGGCTGGTATAAACGACTTCTTTTTTTGAAGTGTAGTAGCTGATCCTGCCTGTTTCTTCATTTTTCATCACATCGCCATTGAGATAAGCAGACGCCGATATGATGGATTTTCCTTTGCTGCGTCCAACAATCTTTACTGTATAATGAAAAATCGCCATGCTCCGTTTCCCCCTTTCTGCCGTATCCGGCTTTGATTTCCAGCAGGTAACCTTTTCCCTAAAAGAAAATGGTATCTGCCGGAACGCCCTCTGCATAAGAGTGCCTCCTGCGGCATGAGCAGGTCTGGCTGAAAGCCCCGCCGACGGAACGAGCCCGGCAAGCGTAAGCGCAGACCGGTTGCCATCTGTGGCAAACTTATACGGACGACCTCTGGTTGTCCATAAGTGCGCCCTTCATAAAAAAGCAATGAAGGGAATGGAAAACCCACTCCCTCCGGCATTACACTTCCTCCGTATTTGCAACTGGCTCTTTCTGCATTGCCTTTGAGAAAAACTTTCCGTTTGCTTCCTGCCTTTTTAAGAAGCCGATCAGCTTCGGGATATCTTCTTCCTCAATCGCAGAACCCAGCACCGATTCCACCGCACCGCCAATCTGGCAGAGCCTGTGTGTCCGCTTTTTGGTTTCCACATCTTTCTGACGTTTCTTCAG
>NZ_QWGO01000055.1:0-12553 GCF_003435535.1 Desulfotomaculum sp. OF05-3
AGCCACAAGTGTTACAAAAAAGCTTGACCACAACAAAGTGTCTTAAATTACGATACCATTATAGTGAGGGGGAAATTGTGAAATGCAGAAAAACAGGAAAAGTAATAATATAATAGGTATTATACAGAGTTTCCTTATATTGATATTAGTAGTTCTTGTTATTTTTATGATGATTCAGATTAGTAGGCTGCAGGGGACAGCACGCGTAATAAATTATGCAGGTCTGGTACGTGGAGCTACACAGCGCGAAGTAAAATTAGAAATTACAGGAAACCAAAATGAAGAATTAATTAAATATTTGGATGATATTCTTCTTGGATTGAGATATCAGGATGGACATTATGATCTGGTAAAACTCAATGACGAAAAATATCAGGAAAAATTGCAAATCCAGAGTGATTACTGGGAAAAATTGAAAACAGAAATTGGATCAGTAAGAAACAAGGGATACGAAAATACAGACATTGTTAATATGAGTGAAATATATTTTACGATGGCAGATGAAACTGTCTCTGCCGCAGAAAGCTATTCAGAAAAGATTGCTACAAAGATTCGTACCATAGAGCTTTTGTCGGCACTTGATATGTTGAGTCTGGTGATATTGGTTATTATGCAGACTCTAAGGGCAATGCAGATGGCAATGCAAAACAGACTGCTGGAACAGAAAGCATTCATAGATGCCCATACTGGGCTGCCAAATAAAAATGCCTGTAATGAGCTTCTTGATAAAAAAGATATGATTACTGATCCTACAGCATGTATAATGTTTGATTTAAATAATCTAAAAACTGTAAATGATACAATGGGACATTCCGCAGGAGATCAGTTAATAATGAATTTTGCAAAGCTTTTGCGCAGTGTTATTCCAGAAAAGGATTTTGTTGGAAGATATGGCGGAGATGAGTTTATAGCAGTCATTTATCATACAAGCGAGGCGGAAATTAAGGAAATATTAAAATCCTTGTCCGGAGAAAAAGACAGATTAAATAGTCATGAAAATCAAATACCAATCGACTATGCATGCGGATGGGCGTTATCCTCCGGTAATATGTCGTGTACAATGCAGATGTTATTGGATGATGCAGATGCCTATATGTATAAAAATAAACAGTTATGCAAGAAATATCATTAGCTTTCAGCTCAGTTTCAATTCCCTGAAAAAACTTTACTGCCTCCCGGAGGATTTTCACTGGCACGATTTGTGTCATGTATACGCAACGCTGATGGTTCATTGCCAGGTCAATATCAAAGAACAGGCCGTCGTGCTCGGATATTCCAGCGGAATTTTCCCGATGCAACACTAAGTTGTCCCGAGCCAGAAAGCTTGTGAAGAGGTTCTTGGATTCAAAGAGTATTCGGAAAATTTGATAAAAAGTTCGACGATATGAGCTCGAAAAATTGCTTCCGGGAAAGAATCTGTTGCGGAAACGCGGGAAATACCGTATAATAATGCGGTCTGATCTGTACATTTAGAGCGGATTTATCCGTAAAATAATGGAAAATCCGAATTGTGCGTATTTCAGAAAATTTTTTTTGTCGTAAGAGTAAAAAATATTATGTAAACTGTCCGAGAGAAAAAACACTTGACAAGAATTTGTGTTTTTCCGCTTACGGAGAAGATCAGAGAAAAAGAACTAAAAAACCAAAAAACAGCGATGAACGCATCGCAAAAACGTGAGAAATGTAGGTAAAATAAGGATTTATGAGAAAACTAGCATTACCAGAAGAGATACTCTTGAGTATCCAGCAGCCCGCCCGCTACATCGGCGGTGAGGTGAACATGGTGAAGAAAAATCCGTCCCTTGTGGACATTCGGTTTGCCATGTGCTTTCCGGACGTTTATGACATTGGTATGTCCCATCTGGGAATCCAGATCCTTTATGATATGTTTAACAAGTACGAGGACGTATACTGTGAGCGTGTATACTCCCCGTGGACAGACCTTGATAAGGTCATGAGAGAGAAACAGATCCCATTATTTGCCCTTGAGTCCCAGGATCCAGTGAAGGAGTTTGATTTCCTTGGAATCACGCTTCAGTATGAGATGTGTTACACGAATATTTTACAGGTGCTGGAGCTTTCCGGCATTCCGCTTCACGCGGAGGATCGTACCTGGGATGATCCGGTCGTCATCGGTGGCGGTCCGTGTTCCTACAACCCGGAGCCGATCGCGGTGTTCTTTGATATGTTTTATATCGGAGAGGGAGAAATCTCCTACCGGAAGCTTCTTGATGTCTACAAGGAGTCCAGAAAGAACGGGGATTCCAGACAGGAGTTCTTGAGAAAGGCAGCGGGAATTCCGGGAATCTATGTTCCGTCCTTATACGAAGTGACATATGAGGAAGACGGCACGATCAGGAGCTTTCTGCCGACAGCGACGGGGGTGCCGGAGAAGGTGGAAAAGCAGCTTGTTATGGAAATGACAGAGTCCGTCTACCCGGAGAAACCGTTGGTTCCGTTTATCAAGGCGACCCAGGACCGCGTGGTTCTCGAGATCATGCGTGGCTGCATCCGCGGCTGTCGTTTCTGTCAGGCTGGAATGATCTACCGTCCGGTCCGCGAGAAGAATGTAGAGCATTTAAAAGAGCTGGCTTATAAGATGTTAAAGAGCACGGGACACGAGGAGATCTCCTTAAGCTCCTTAAGTTCCAGTGACTATAGAAGTCTGGAAGAACTTGTAACATTCCTGATCGATACCTTCCACGGCAAAGGCGTGAACGTGTCCCTGCCGTCCCTGCGTATCGACGCCTTCTCCCTTGACGTTATGAGCAAGGTTCAGGATGTCAAGAAGAGCAGCCTGACCTTCGCGCCGGAGGCGGGTTCCCAGAGACTGAGAAATGTTATTAATAAGGGACTGACAGAGGAAGATATCTTAAACGGCTCCGCATTGGCATTTCAGGGCGGATGGAACCGTGTAAAGCTGTATTTCATGCTGGGACTTCCGACAGAGACTGTGGAAGATATGGAAGGAATTGCCCTGCTTTCCGAGAAGATCGCGGAGAAGTACTACGAGATTCCGAAGGACAAGCGAAACGGAAAGGTACAGGTCGTTGCGAGTACGTCATTCTTCGTTCCGAAGCCATTTACCCCGTTCCAGTGGGCGCAGATGAGTACAAAAGAGGAGTTCCTCGGAAAAGCCCGCATTGTAAACCACAAGATGCACGAGATGCTGAACCACAAGAGCTTAAAATACAACTGGCATGAGGCGGACGTGACGGTCCTCGAGGGCGTTCTTGCCCGTGGAGACCGGAAGGTCGCTGCTGTCATTGAGGAGGCCTACAGACAGGGTGCGCTCTATGACGCATGGTCTGAGAGCTTTCACAATGAGATCTGGATGAATGCCTTTGAGACATGTGGCGTGGACATCGATTTCTATACGACGAGAGCACGCTCTCTCGATGAGATATTCCCGTGGGATTTCATCGACACAGGTGTGACGAAGGAATTCTTAAAGAGAGAGTGGATCAACGCGACAAAAGAGACTGTCACCCCGAACTGCAGAATGCGCTGTTCCGGCTGCGGTGTGAGAAGATTCGGAGGAGGTGTCTGTTATGAAGATCAGAATTAAGTTTTCCAAGCAGGGAGCCATGAAGTTCATCGGACATCTCGACACGATGCGATATTTCCAGAAGGCCATGCGCCGCGCGGATGTGGATATCCGCTATTCCGAAGGTTTCTCCCCGCATCAGATCATGTCCTTTGCGGCACCGCTCGGCGTGGGCCTCACCGGAAGCGGCGAGTATCTGGATATTGAGGTGCTGTCCACGGACTCTTCCGCGGAGATGGTGAAGCGGCTGAACGACACGATGGTGGAAGGCGTTGAGGTATTGAGCTACCGGAAACTGCCGGATGACGCGGAAAACGCCATGTCCATCGTTGCGGCATGTGATTATACCATCGTCCTGAGAGACGATTACGAGAATGGACTTTCCATGACAGCGGAAGAATTCTACAACGGAATTCTTGATTTCATCGAAAACGGGAACCTGAATATCGTGAAAAAGACGAAAAAGGGCGAGAAGGAGATGGACTTAAAGCCTCTGATCTACGAGGCACACCGCGTGGTGGACGGAAACGGACTCTTCCTGCAGCTTTCTTCTGGAAGTGCTGCGAACGTAAAGCCGGAGCTGGTCCTCGAGGCATACTGTAAGTCTCTGGGAAAAGAGTATCCGCAGTTTGCGTTCCGCATCAACCGTGAGGAAGTATACGCGGACGCGGGAGAACATAAGTTTGTGACTCTGGAATCCTTCGGAGAAGAAATTGGAGAACATGTTGGATAAACTGATCATTACAGCACTGCGCGGGAAAACTGCCGCAGTGCTTTTTAAAAATGGACATGCCGCTCAGATCGACTTTGAACCGGAAGCGGCGGAGGAAGAGACCGGCGTGATCTTTGTCGGGAAAGTAAAGAATATTTCAAAGAACATCAATGCGGCATTTGTAGAGTACCGGCCGGGTGTCAACGGGTTTTACAGCCTGAAGGAAAATGTGCGCCCGATCTACGCGGATGGAAGGACGGAGCATGGACCGCTGAAAGCCGGAGATGAGATCCTGGTGCAGGTGGAGCGCTCTGCGGTGAAGACGAAGGACGCGGTGCTCACCTCAAATCTTACGCTGACAGGGCAGACGGCGGTTCTGAGTGCCGGGAAAAGTTCCCTTGGAATTTCCGCGAAGATCCGGGATAAGGAATGGCGGGATGCGGTAAAACGGCGCTGGGAGGCGACAGAACACGGAGACTGCGGTCTTGTCGTCAGGACGAACGGAGAGGCGGCTGGGATCGATAAGGTGTTTGAGGAGTTTGCAGCGCTTTATGAACGGTATCTGGTGATCTGTAAAGCAGCGGCAAGCCGGACCTGTTACAGTGTGCTGTATCGGCCGGAGAGTTTTGCGGTTCGTGCGGTCCGGGATCTGAAGATCTGTGATGGACTGGAAGTTGTCACGGATCTGCCGGAAGTTTATAAAGAACTGCAGGATGCGTTAGGGATTACAGACAGCAGGGCGGCGGAGAATTCCGGAACAGCAGCGGATTCTGAGGCGGCAGAAAACTCTGCAGCAACAGCGGATTCCACAGCGGTTGATTCTGCAAAGATGGCATGTTCCATGGCAGCAGGAATGCCATCACTCAGACTTTATACGGATGATTTTCCACTCACAGCCCTCTACCATCTGGAGACGATCCTGTCCCAGGCGCTCTCAAAGACGGTCTGGTTAAAATCTGGCGGAAATCTTGTGATCGAGCCTACAGAGGCGCTCACGGTCATTGATGTGAATACGGCTAAGAGCGTTTCAAAGAAGACGTCAGAAGAGACATACCTGAAGACAAATCTGGAAGCGGCGGGGGAGATCGCTGTCCAGCTCCGTCTCAGGAATCTCTCCGGGATCATGATTGTGGACTTTATTGATATGAAGGAAGAGGAGAGCCGGAAGACACTTCTCGCAGCACTGCGGCGCGCTGTAACAGCAGACCCGGTGAAGACCGTACTTGTTGATATGACACCTCTTGGTCTTGTGGAACTCACGAGAAAGAAGATCCGCAGACCGCTGCATGAACAGGTACGGTGAGTCCGGGAAAAGGACTGCCGGGTACGGAAGAGCCGGATAAACAGGTCCGGAGAACGGATACAGGAAACGTTATTGTTCGGCCATAACGAAAAATGTTACAGTTCAGCCATTACATCTTCTTGTTTTCATATTCATGAAAACAAGAAGCTTGGTGGTTCCACCATATGCTGATTTGGATGAAAAAGTGCTTATGCAAGCAAGCTTGCATAAGCACTTTCCCATTCAAACCAGCGCATGGCTGAACTGTAACCGAAAAATATCGAAATTGCGAAAAAATGCTTGACAATACAAGCGCTGTTTGTTATAGTTTTATAGTGTGCCGCACAGTGAGGTTTTCAAGGATTCCATGATGGAAGACACCATAACTGGCGAGTAATGATAATAGGAGGTGCAATATGTACGCGATTATTGCAACTGGCGGTAAGCAGTATAGAGTAGCCGAGGGCGACAGCATCAAGATCGAGAGAATTGACGCAGAGGTTGGCTCTGCAGTAACTTTTGATCAGGTTCTTGCTGTTAACAACGGAGAGCTTACAATCGGATGCCCGACCGTTGAGGGTGCAACAGTATCTGCAACAGTAGAGAAAGTTGGCAAGGGCAAAAAAGTTATCGTTTACAAGTATAAGCGTAAATCTGGCTACCATAAGAAAAATGGTCACAGACAGCTTTATACTCAGGTTAAGATTGAAAAGATCAATGCTTAATTAAGATTATGATTCAGGTAAATATCCTGCGTGACAGGAACGAAGTAGTAAAGGGAATCGATATCAATGGTCATGCTGGCTATGCAGAATACGGACAGGACGTGATTTGTGCTGCTGTTTCCGCACTGGTTCTCAACATGGCAAACTCCGTTGAAACATTTACGGACGATCACTTCGAAGGAAGTGTGGGGGAAGATGGTGGAAGCTTTTCTTTTTCCTTCCCGGACAAAATAAGTTCTGAGTCGCAGCTCCTCATGAAATCCCTGATTCTCGGACTCGAAAATATCCGGGATGAATATGGAGCAGAATATATCAAATTTCGATTCAGGGAGGTGTAACGATATGTTTAAGATGAACCTTCAGTTATTTGCTCATAAGAAAGGTGTTGGTTCCACAAAGAACGGACGTGATTCTGAGTCCAAACGCCTTGGAGCTAAGAGAGCAGACGGACAGTTCGTATTAGCTGGCAACATCCTTTACAGACAGCGCGGAACAAAGATTCACCCGGGTCTCAACGTAGGCATCGGCGGTGATGATACTTTATTCGCTAAAGTTGACGGTGTTGTTAAGTTTGAGAGAAAGGGCAGAGACAAAAAGCAGGTTTCTGTATATCCTCAGGCAATCAACGAATAATAACGATGAGCTCCATACTGGATGGTATGGAGCTTTTTTAAGATTCACGTGTAACAGTGAGACTTTGGATTCATGAAAAGAATAAGAAGCGGCACTGTTATATTTTTTAATTTTACTGAGAGGACGGTTTTCCATGTTTACAGACAGTGCAAAAGTATATATCAGATCAGGAAACGGCGGAAACGGGCATGTGAGCTTCCGGCGCGAACTGTATGTTCCGAATGGAGGACCTGACGGCGGTGACGGCGGAAGAGGCGGAGACATCATCTTTGAAGTGGATGATGGACTGAACACGCTTGTGGATTTCCGTCATGTAAGGAAGTATGCGGCCGGAAATGGCGAAGAGGGCGGAAAACGCCGCTGCCATGGCGCTGACGGAAAGGACCTGATCGTCAGGGTCCCGGAAGGTACTGTCGTTAAGGACCTGGAAACCGGTAAGGTTATCACAGACATGTCCGGCGAAAACCGCCGGGAAGTGATCTTAAAGGGCGGTAAAGGCGGTCTTGGGAATATGCATTTTGCGACAGCAACCATGCAGGTTCCGAAATATGCCCAGCCGGGACAGCCGGGGCAGGAGCTCTGGGTACAGTTAGAGCTGAAGGTGATCGCAGATGTGGGACTCGTAGGGTTTCCGAATGTCGGAAAATCCACTCTGTTATCCCGTGTTTCCAACGCAAGACCGAAGATCGCGAATTATCATTTCACGACTTTGAACCCGCATCTCGGCGTAGTTAATTTAGGCGATGGCAACAGCTTTGTAATGGCGGATATCCCTGGCCTTATAGAGGGTGCGTCTGAGGGAGCCGGCCTTGGACATGAGTTTCTTCGCCATATCGAGCGCACGAAAGTCCTGCTTCATGTTGTAGACGCAGCTTCCGTTGAGGGACGTGACCCGATCGAGGATGTCCATGCGATCATGGACGAGCTTTCCGCTTATAATCCGGAGCTCTTAAAGCTGCCACAGGCTATCGCAGCCAATAAGCTGGATGCAGTTTATGATGAGGGGGCGGATCCGCTCGCAGACTTAAAGAAAGAGTTCGAGCCGATGGGAATCCCGGTATTTGGAATTTCTGCTGTCAGCGGCGAAGGTGTAAATGATCTTCTCTACTATCTCTATGATGTGATCAGGAAGACAGACCGTACGCCGAAGATCTTTGAGAAAGAATTCGAGATCGAGTATGTGGGTGACCGTTCGCTTCCTTATACTGTCGAGAAGGATGAAGAGGGCATCTATGTGGTTGAGGGGCCGAGAATCGAGAAGATGCTTGGTTACACGAACCTTGATTCTGAGAAGGGCTTTGATTTCTTCCAGAAATTCTTAAAGCAGTCCGGAATCCTTGCCGATCTTGAAAAGGCGGGAATTCAGGAAGGCGATACGGTCCGCATGTACGGACTCGTATTTGACTACTATAAATAATGCATCGGATCTTCTCCGGGTGTCCGTATAAATGCCCGGAGACCATGCTTTTCCATATATGAAAAGGAGTTACTATGACCAGCAAACAGCGTTCCTATTTAAAGGGACTTGCAATGACCATGGATGCCGTTTTACAGATCGGCAAGTCCAGCCTCACACCGGAGATCACCAAATCCGTCGAGGAAGCGTTAAACGCAAGAGAATTGATTAAGATCCATGTACTGAAGAACTGTGCGGATGACGGAAAAGACCTTGCGCAGATCCTTGCAGAGCGCACTCATTCCGAGGTTGTACAGGTAATCGGAAAGATGATCGTTCTGTATAAGCCGGCGAAGGAAGAGAAGGACAGAAAGATCATTCTTCCGTAAACAGTGTGACGATCGCGGCAATCCGGGACTGTTTGACGTCCGGATTGTGCGCGGGCAAAGGGGGGATACGATGAGACGCATCGGTATTCTTGGGGGAACATTTGATCCGGTCCACAACGGTCACCTGCTTCTTGGGGAACAGGCGTATCGGGAGTATGGACTGGATGAGATCTGGTTTATGCCGTCCCATGTTCCGCCGCACAAAAAAGATCATCTTATCACGGATGGGGCGGCGCGCATCAGGATGCTGGAGCTTGCCACGGAATCAATCCCGTATTTTACTGTCTCTGATTTTGAGATGGGACGGGAAGGGAACACCTACACGGCGCAGACTCTGGCACTCTTAAAAGAGGCATATCCGGATATAGAGGTCTATTTTATCATAGGGGCAGATTCCCTGTACCAGCTGGAATCCTGGTATCATCCGGAACAGGTGATGGCGCAGGCTGTGCTTCTGGTATCCGGAAGAACCTACGAGGACGGTGGTGTGCCGCTTGAGGATAAGGTTGCTTACTTCAATGAGAAGTACAACGCGGATATCCGGATCCTTCATAATCCAAAGATCGACGTGGCGTCCGCGGATATCCGGAAAAAGGCGGCAGAAGGCAGGGATCTTTCAAAAGACATGCCGGCGGCTGTGGCGGAGTATATCAGAGAGACAGGCCTGTATCTGACAAAATAGTCTGCCGGATATTCCGGTATCATGACGGTGCATCAGACGCGGGAAAAGAACATGCGGAAACAGATGACCCGCATCTCACAGCAAAAATGCCGGGGCATTCTTGAATTCAGAAAGAAGATTCATTATGGATAGTCGTGTACCTGAAATCAGAAAACATTTAAAGAAAAAACTCGATGCGTACCGCTATGAGCATACGCTTGGCGTGGAATTTACCTGCCAGGCACTTGCGATGCGATATGGGTACGATCTTGATAAAGCCGATCTTGCGGGACTCCTGCATGATTCGGCAAAGCGTTTTGAGGATCCGGTCATGCTTCAAAAATGTCTGGACCGCAATATTCCGGTGACTGCCGAGGAAGAGAGGGATCCGTCCCTGCTTCACGCAAAACTCGGGGCATGGATGGCGGAACATAAATACGGGGTGGATGATCCGGAGATCTTAAGCGCGATCACCTGCCATACGACGGGAAAGCCGGGCATGGGTCTGCTCGACAAGATCCTCTATGTGGCAGATTACATTGAACCGAGACGATCCAAGGCGGCCAACCTTACGGCTATGCGGAAGCTTGCGTTCATCGATCTTGATGAGGCATGCCTCGAGATCATGGAGAGCATTCTTGTATATTTAAAAAGTACGGGCTGCCAGGTCGATCCGATGACAGAGGCGGCGTGTGAGGATATGCGCCGTGTCGTTTCGGAAAGGAAGAAAGAGACAGCCGGAGAGGCATCAGCCGGGACCGGAATAACCCATCAGGACAAGGAGGAACAATCAGTTGAATCAGTCAAAAGAAATGGTAAAACTTGCAGTCGAGGCTTTGGAGGAGAAAAAAGGCGAAGACGTAAAAATTATTGACATCGAGGGCGTTTCCGTGATCGCGGATTACTTCGTTCTCGCAAGCGCTTCCAATGTAAACCAGACACAGGCTTTAGTTGATAATGTAGAAGAAAAGCTTTTCAAAGCTGGTTATGAGTGTCATCAGAAAGAGGGAAGCATGAGCTCCACATGGGTCCTTATGGATTACGGCGATGTGATCGTACACGTATTCTCCAAGGAAGACCGCCTGTTTTATGATCTGGAGAGGATCTGGAGAGACGGAAAGATCGTGGAGTCTGTGGATGAGCTGTAAATAATATTGTTTAATTCCTTTTATTTCGCGAACATTCCCTCTAATCACGAACAAGGGATAAAATAAGCGTGAAAAATTCCTTTTATATCACGAACAGAAAGGGAAAAACCTGCAAATGGTTTTTCCCTTTTATCGCGAATAAGAGAGAAAAACTTGAAATCTGTGTTTTCCCATCTATCGCGAACAAGGCTGGTAAAGTGTTTTCCTTTTATTTCTCAAACATCTGATTATGATGAAAAACTTACTTTTTAAAATCGCTCCATTTTGGATATTTCAAAATTTGTGAACCAAAGTGGGTTACAAAAATGGAACGAAATGGGTTACAAAAATGTACTGTTTTGGGTTACAAAAATGGAATAAAACGGGTTACAAAAATGGAATGGATTGGGTTACAAGAATTCCAAAAACCGTTATCCGCAAAATAGGTTAACATCAGTAGAATGCATTTTGGATATGTCCCCCCAAAAATATCCAAAATGGAAAATGTATATCTTTATACAATCACAGAATTTACTCACTTGTTTGTAGATATAAAACACATGAGGCCAGTCACGGAAGTTCCCGTGGCTGACCTCACATTTTGGTTCAATGAGGGTTCCATCTACCTGTAGCTGTCAGGATTTTGATGTCTTTTGACACAGTACAAAAGACATACTGATAATGTTACATATAAATGAGGAATTGAGGGGATAAAAAGAAGCTTAAAATTCCTCTACACCGAAAAATCGCAGTTGGGAACCATGATCCATATCCATACTTATAATAGGTTGATGCAAGGCATAGAGTAATGGTGAAATATCGAAGGAAATCTTGCGACGCTGTTTCAAGTGTGGTAAGATAATACTATACATTATTAATTCCAAAAAGTTGATAAGTGGGCATTGCCCCGAGATCGATATGATCAGGGGATGCCTACAGAAGGGCTTTCCCTGTTTATATAAAATATCACAGAGAAAGTGAGGAAGATGAATGGATTTTGAAAAGAAACATCAGGAAGATCTGCAAAGACTCAGAGGTTTCCGCTTATTGGATGATGACTTCATGACGAAAGTATTTGAAGATATCCAGTGTGCGGAACTGTTGCTTCGGATCATCCTGAACGATGAAGGCATCCACGTTCTGGAAGTACACAGTCAGCGTGGCATCAAGAATTTACAGGGCCGGTCCGTAAGACTGGACATTCTTGCTATCGATAGTCATGACCGTGTATTTAATGTAGAGGTTCAGCGGAGTGACAAAGGTGCTGGCGCGAAGAGGGCCCGATACAACAGCGCATTGATTGATGCGAATGTCACCGAACCAGGTGATTTGTATGAGGCTCTGAATGAGACTTTCGTAATCTTCATTACAGAAAATGATGTTATGAAAGCAGATCTCCCAATCTATCATATTGATAGGGTTGTAAAGGAAACTGGGAAATTGTTTAAGGATGAGGCGCATATCATATATGTGAATTCCCAGATTAAGGATGAAACGAAACTTGGGCGATTAATGCATGATTTCAGCTGCACAAACGCAAAGGATATGCATAACAAGGTCCTTGCAGACCGCGTCCGGTATTTTAAGGAAGATGAGAGAGGAGTGGCGATTATGTGTCGTGAAATGGAAATTATGAGAAATCAGGCACATGAGGAAGGTGTTGAAATAGGCATCAAAAAAGGTAGAATGCTGCAGTTGATTAAGCAGGTCTGCGCCAAGATGCAGAAGTTTTCTTCAGCAGAGGAAATTGCAAATGATCTTGTCGAACAGGACGTGCCTTTGATTCAGAAAATTATGGATGTAGCCCCGAACTTTGGTCCGGATTACAACGTTGATGCTATTTATAAGGCATTAAACTTGTAGAGCTGCCGAAACTCTCCTTGTGGAGAAAAATTACAGCAAAAGATATTTCCCCAAGAGCTTCCCTGAGAGGAGGCTCTTTTTTGATGCCAGCACCAACTTTTGCGACACATACCCTGCTGGCTGTCAAAAATTTTACAGCCAAAATGGGGCGATATTGGAAAAATTCATTTTGGAAAATTTGAAGTGTTAGAGCCCGGAGGAATCGACCACTCAGAGTC
>NZ_QWGO01000056.1:0-12161 GCF_003435535.1 Desulfotomaculum sp. OF05-3
TCAGTCGGTCATTTTTTGCGGACAGTTCAATACATGCCTGTCTGTTTCGCTCCCTGCTCCTGCGTTTGCTCTCGTTTGATTTCTCCCTCTGTATCTTCTTGGCACAAGCAGGACAATACTTCGATATGCCAGAGCGGGGAACATATTCAACACCGCACACCGTACAATTCTTAGGCTTTAACGCAGTCCACCGCTTTGTCGGTGTGATATGTAATTCACCGACAAAGCCGATGAATTTATAATAAATCTTGATTTCCTGCCGCACCATTCCGTCTGTAAGTTTCTCACGTTCCGAAACAAGTATCTTGTCTATAAGTGCGTTTATGATGGTTGCGTCCAGTTCCTTAATGCCTTGATAGTTGCGGATTAGGGAGAGGAAATCACGGACACCCTGCGTCTTCTCATAGCTGTCGCTGAGCGTTTCCGTTACCTCTTTCAGCCTTGCTTCAATTTCAAGCTGTTCTTTCTGGTATTTTCCCGACATCATCTCAAAATTCCGCTCGGTAATACGCTCCATCACCTTATCTTCATAGAGTGAGGAAAACAGCCTGTCCAGTTCTGCAAGGCGTTTGTTCAGTTTTCTTTGCTCCTTTTCCAGTGCCTTTGCCTTGCTCTGGTCTGTTTCCGTGAGCCGCTTTTCAATCGCCCTCACTGCCTTTTCATCATTGACTGCCATATCCGCAAATCGGTTGATGTCGGTGAGGACAGCGTTGAACAAGTCCCTCGCTTCAATGCTGTGTGCGGTACACATGATATTACCGTATCTGCCATAATTATTGCAGGAATATTGTACGCAGTCGATGATGTCGGGGCGTTTCCTCCTGTTGGCACTCATAGCCCGCATCGCATAGCCGCAGTCCGCACACTTAATAACGCCTGCAAAGATGTTCTCAAAGCCGCCCTTGTTTTCTGGTAATCTGCGGCTTGTAATAAGCTGCTGTACGGTATCAAATTCCTCCTGCGTGACTATCCCCTCATGGGTGTCTGGTATCACTTCCCATTCTTCGGGCAGCTTAGAGGGGCGTTTCTTGCTTTTCATGTTGGCGGCAATCCGCTTGTAGCCTGCAAGGTTTCCCGCATATATCGGGCTTCTTAAAATGCCCCTTACGCTGTTCTCGCTCCAAATATAACGGTTCTCCTCATTCTCCTCAAAATACCTCTCATAGCCTGTTGCCCCCTGCTCCGCCGCATAAGCGGCGGGGCGTAAGATATGCTGTTTGTTGATGTGCTTGCGGATTTTGGCGATTCCGTTGCCCGCTAACGCAAGGTCAAATATTTCCCTTACCACATGGGCAACTTTGTCATCTATCAGCAGATGGTTGTGGTCGGCGGGGTCTTTGACGTAACCGTATGGTGCTGTCGTCCCCATGAATTTCCCCTGCTGAAACCTCGCTCGGTACGCCGATTTTATCTTGACCGACACATCGGCGGAATACATTTCGTTTAGGATGTTGCGGAAAGGCGTGATGTCCATAGCGGATTTATTGAGCGTGTCCACGCCGTCATTGACCGCTATATACCTCACATTATGCTCTGGGAAAAACACTTCCAGATACAGTCCGCAATCAAGATAGTTCCTCCCCAGACGAGATAAATCTTTCGTGATAACGCAGTTTATCAGACCGCTTTCAATGTCCTTAATCATGTTCTGGAAACTTGGTCTTTGGAAATTTGTACCAGAGTAACCGTCGTCCACATACGTTTTTGCTAAGTGCCATCCCTGCTTTTTCACATAATCCGTGAGGATGGATTTCTGTGTCGCAATGCTCGCACTCTCGTTATCCGTGCCATCGTCTTTTGACAAGCGGCAGTACATGCCGACTTCATAAATCTTGTTCTCCATTCTTATTCCTGCCATACTGTAAAACCTCCATATCTGTCCTATCTGTTTTCATGTTCCATTGCGTACATTCTAAGCGGACAGCCCCTCATTGTCGAAGGTGTCGCCCTCGGCAATCTTCTTCCGAATATCCTCGGAAATAATCGGGACAAACGCTTCTGTAACGGTCTGTGTGCCGACATATTCACGGCTGATTATCATCTGCACTGGTGCTTTTGGCACGATACGCTTTCTCTTTTTATCTGCTTTCTTATCCTCGCCCATACTTAAATCTTCCTTTCCAGACAGGGCAGGGAAGAGTTTGGAAATGTCCCCGCCCTGCCAATCAGATACCATTAATCCTCGCTGTTTAATTCTTTCTGTAATGCTTTAAGGAGTGCCGCCGCTTCATCAGCGTTCAGCGTGATTCCCTTGCCGCACTTTTCACGGTTCGGGGAAAAGCTGCGGATGTCATACTTCGGCTCTTTCCCATTCCATGAAATGAGATTGATTTCCTTTGTGTAGCCACTGTCGCCCGTAGACAATACTGCGATTTCCTTTACGATTTCATACTGGATTTCTCTCATTCTCCATACCTCAACTCTCTGTATTTACTTCCCGAAAAAAGAAGATTAGCGGCTGTCACGGTTGCGTTTCCTCTGCAACTCACGCTCCAAAAGTTTGATGATGGTTTCCTCCATCTGCTTCGGCGTTGTGTTCTTCGGAAAGTATTTTTTCAGCTTGCTTGTGTTGATTTTCAAGGTTTCTTTCTGGTTGCCCTTTTCCTCCGTCATAATCGCAAATATCGTATCCATGTCAAGCCGCCCGCTCTGGCTTAACTGTTTCATCCGCTGTGCCTGTGAGAGTGAGGGCGTTGCTTCTTCGCTCTCCATCGTGGCAAAGAGGTTTTCCTGCTCGTCTTTCTTCAAGAAGGACAGTTCCACCGCAGGCGTGAGGGCGATTTTCCCCTCGTCCACCATCTGCAAAATCGGCGGTATCAGTTCCGTCAGGCGGATAAAACGCTGCACGGTCATCCTGCCCACGCCGAAGCCCTGTGCCACCTTGTCGTCCGTCCGCAACTTCGTCACAACTTGTGACGAGGTTAAGTCTGTGCGGAAACCCTGCCGCTTCATGGCTTCGGATTTCATCTTGTAAGCAAACGCCCGCTCCGATGGCAGGATATTCTCACGCTGCAAATTGCTGTCTACAAGGGTGATGATGGCTCGGTCACGGTCTAAGGGCAGGACAAACGCAGGCACGGTATTTATCCCTGCAAGTTCAGAAGCACGGACACGCCGCTGTCCTGCAATCACTTCATAACCGTCCCCGTCCTCTTTCGGGCGTGTGATTATCGGCGTGACAATGCCAAATTCCTTGATGCTTTCCGCTAACTCTGACAGTGTTTCATCTTCTGCCACATGAAACGGATTGTCGGGGAACGGGTACAAGTCTTTGGTCTTTAACACCTTAAAATCCTGTTTCTTCATTCACATATCTACCTTTCTTTCGCTCTGCTTCTATGATTTTTCTGCAATTCTTCCAACACTTCGGGCGGTATTTTTGACAGCAGCCGCCCCATCTGCTCGTTGGTTCTCTGCAATTCAAATATCTTCTGATTCGCTTTCTGCACCTTTAGTTCCTGCTCGTACTTTTCATCACGCATACGCCCCGCATAGTCTGATTCCTGCCCAATTCTCTCTTTCAAACTGTCGATATACGCCTGCTGTTTCCCGATTTCCTTAGAGAATTTCTCCACGTCTGGCAGCCATGCAGAGAGTAAATCTAACGCTTTATCCCTTTTCTTCCCTGCGTTAAAGGCGTTGATGTCGGATAGGGCAGACACGATTTCTTCATACTGTTTATCAAGCCTGCCGCCTAATTTATAGAGCCATGTGGGGACGTGTTTCCGCTTGGTTTCCATTGAGGACTGCCCCCGTTCAAGCTGATTCCACCGTGAGGACATCCGCTCATGGTAGGCGGTCTGCCACTCGGATAATGATTTCTGGTTGCCTAAGATAGCTTTCGCTGACAGCTTATTGTCTGGCGTAATCGGCACAAAGCAGAGGTGCATATGGGGCGTTCTCTCGTCCATATGGACGACAGCGGAGAGGATATTCTGCTTTCCAACACGCTCCGAAATGAAGTCAAGAGCCGTCTGGAAATACGCTTTTTGTTCTTCGGGCGGTAACTGGTTCATAAATTCTGGTGAAGCTGTGATGAGCGTTTCCACCATCATCACGCTGTCTTTCCTTGTCCTGCACCCCGCTTCGGCTACCATGCGGTTAATCTCTTTCTTGTAGGTGTACTTTGGTGGTGCTATGAGATGGTAATTGTTTTTAGAGCGTTCCATATCTATATCTGGGTTGCTTTTGTAGGCTTCTTTCTTCCGCTCGTTGTGGCGTTCACAAGCCGCAACGCCGCCCGCTTTTCGTTTCTGGAAACGCAGGATTGCATAAGGCATAGGCGGATTCCTCCTTTCTTTCGGCGGGTGACCGTCCTTTGGGGTGACAGCGGTGACGGTGGTGACAGCAGTTTTGGGATACCCCCTGCCGACTGCCGCAACTGTCACCCTCACCCCCTGCATGACGGTCATGTCGATGATGACGGTGTTTTTGGGATACCCCCCTCGCAAGAGCCGTCACCGTCATGCCGCCATTCTTTTATCCGAAGCCGTAAGGCGTAGGATAGCAGGGCACAGCCCTGCCTTAAGGGAGTCCAGAGGGAACGTCTGGCACACGACTTTGCAGGGCAAAGTGTAGTGTGTTACACCCTGTAAACGCAGTCGGAAAAATCGGAATGATTTTTCTGACCGCAGGGGTGGTTTTACACGACCGAAAAGGGCGAGTAAATCTCACGCCTGCATTTTGCGTTTACGGGGTGTTCTCCCGTAGGGATGACAGCGGCAGGGTATCCTAAAATCACTGTCACCACCGTCACTGCTGTCACCCGCAGGGCAGAGCCGCCAGCTTTACATGGCTTTAAGCGTCAATGACAGTAACAGGGGGGTATCCTAATATCGCTGTCACCACCATCACCGCTGTCACCCGCCCTCCTTGCAAGGGCAATCCGCCTGCCGTCTTTCCTGCGGCTGTACTGGTAGCAGATACGGTTCTCGCTTAAAAATGTGGTGCGGTATTCATTCAGCCATTTCGTAATCACCGTGGGTATGGTTTCCGTTTCCCCCATAGCGGCTAACAGTTCCGTTGCCGTGCCTATCCATTCTTCCTTATCCCTCATAAAATCCACCAACCGAAAAAGGACATCTGGTATCGTTTCTTTCGCAAGCTGCTCCTGCGTTTTCCGCTCCACAAGCTCCCAACGGCAATCACGGAAACGCAGCGTGTATTCCTGATAAGGCGTGTCCCTGCCCGTCACATACAGCTTGGCGGTGTCAGACGCACGTTTCTCCTTTTCCAGAACAAAGGTAGCGTCCGCACTCCCCGTTAATCCTGTCGTCCCAGACACCTTGTTGAACACGTCGCTGTCATTCTGCTTTCGGATGTGGTGTACGACAATGACCGCCAGAGAGTGCCTGTCGGCAAAGTCTTTGATGAGGGAGATGTCCCCATAGTCGCTTGCATAGGCATTGTCTTTTGAAGCTGTACGGACTTTCTGCAAGGTATCAATGACAATGAGCCTGCTGTCTGGGTAATCTTTCAGATAATCTTCAAGCTGCACGATAAGACCGTCTGACAGCTTGCAGCTTGCCACGGCAAAGTGGAGCCGCCCGCTTGCTTCGTCCGTCAAACGAAATAACCTGTCCTGTATGCGGCAGAACGTGTCCTCAAGGCAGAGGTAAAGCACATCGCCCTCCATTGTCGGCATATCCCATAAAGGGATTCCCTGCGACACGCATAAGCATAGCTTCAGCATGAGCCAGCTTTTGCCTATCTTCTGTGAGCCGCAGAACAGCGATAAGCCTGTCGGGATAAGGCTGTCCACCACAAAGGATGGTTTCTCAAGCGGTTCATAAAGGAGCGTTTCGGCGTTGACTGTCTGTAACTTCTGCATGGCTTTCCTCCTTTCGGGCGGTGTCTTTGTTTTCGTTGCACATAGGCGTTGACCTCCTTAAAAATAGATTTACTCCCACGGAAAAAAGTGAGAGTATGTAATGCCGCCAATCCCACACAAATAAAAAACAGATTTCTTTTTCGGGCGGTGTCGGTCACGGTTGGAGATATTTCTTCAATTTCCGCCTTTACTTTCTCCTTTGCAATCGCAACAGATTTCTGTATTGCCGAAGCGGTGCAATGCTCCATAGCGGCGATTTGGTAAAAATTGAACTCATACTCGTAGTAGAGCAGGAAACGCCGCCTTTGTATCTCTGGAAGGCTCCCAACCGCCTTATAGAGCGTTTCATTCCGTTCTTCCTCAACCATGCGTTCATCAAGGCTCTTAGGCACACGCAACGCCCGTCTGTAAAGGGTTTCGTCCCATACCTCGTTAAACTCCCTGTGCCGCTCGTCCCATTAGAAAAGATTCCTGTTCCTGCGCTCCATCTGCCGAAACTCCATAAAGAACTGTTCCGACACTTCCAACTCGTGGGATTTGCCCTGCCCGTCCTTAAAGCTGATAAAATACCTTGTGCCGCTTTCCGTGGATTCCTCCCGAAGCGTGTATGCCTTAACCCTGTATGCCATCCTGTTGTCCTCCTGCAAAAAATGAGTGAGGGGATTTCCATCCCTCACCCAGTAGCCCGCAGGATGGCAGGCTGTTTTAGAAGCTATAAAATTTTCCGCAGCTTCTTCCGCAGATGGTCTAACCTCGCATAGATGGCACCAGTCGTCAAATGCACAAGCGGGGCAATCTCCTTTGTGGAATACCCCTGCATTTTCAGCAGGACGATTTTCAAGGTACGCCCGTCCACCGTGACTAATACTTGATAGAGATTTTCGCTCTCAATCTCTTCCAGTAACTCCGCAACCGTACCCACTTCCGCCTGCCGCTCCCTGCCTGCCATGTCCTCAAGATATTCCGCAACGTCATTCGTCCATCGGTAAAACCGCCTGTTGGAATTGAAGTCTGCCCTGTCCGCCATGCGTATCTGCTCAATGGTCGCTTCATCAACGCCGCACTCACGCAGCAGCTTTTCCTCCGCTTCTTTCCAGATACGCCATTTCCTGTCCTCCCGTCCGTGGTTGTATGCCATTCTTACTTCCTCCAATCAGAATTGATTGAGAGGGCAGAGAAAAGCCCCCTCATCTTCCCAAAGGAAAAAACAAGGGGGCTGAACGCCTTAAATTTTAATTTTCTATTATCTTTCTTAGTTTTATTAGGATTCTGGCTTTGCGTTTGTTTACAACGCTCTGGGTTATGCCCAACCTCGCCCCGACTTCACGCTCGGAAAGTCCGTCAAAAAAGATTGCCTGTATCAGCTCCTGTTCACTATCCGACAGCAAAGGCAGGGCGGCTTTCAGCCTGTCCACCATGACCGCATTGACAACGGTTTCTGCAATGTCCACCGCTTCATCAGTGATAAAGTCCAGAGGATTCCCCTCGCTGTCCGTAAATCCGTCGAGAGATAGCAGTCTATTCTTTGTATCTAATTTTTGCAGATAACGCCACCGTTCCTTGTCACGGTAGAAGTCTGTGTATTGCTCCCTCACGACTTCAAGCAGACAGCCTTGAATGGGGATAAACAGCTTGTCCATATAGGTCTGGTCGGATTCCCTGCAACGGCAGAACTCCGTGTAGGATAATTCCACATAGCCGCCACTTTCTCTGATATATACCTTTCTTGGTGCATATTTCACCATAAATACCTCCCATCTGAATTTTTGAAATGTAAAAAATCCAGATGGAGAGGCGGAGAACGACACCGCATATCAGAAACAGCCCTACGGCACTTTCCAACAAAAATCGACAAAAGAAAAACCGCAAAGGCTCTGTGACCTTTACGGTTATAGGAAATAGTAATTCTATTGTATGGAGATTGTACTTCTACTTTCAAGGTGAGAAGTACCGTTGCACTGGCAGAAATTTTTTTAACTGGTTTCCTGCCGTTCTCTGATATGCTATGTATTGATAAATTTTGCTTCGTATGAGCAGATAGATAACTGCCCGAAAAAAGGACATAAAAAAATCCCTCCAAATTTAAAAACAAATTCAGAGGGTAATTTAGGGTATAACAAAATAACCCACCCGAATATCGTTTTTTTTATTTGGTGAGTTTGTTCTTTCAAATACGAAACAAATGCTCATGTACGGTAAAGTATCACAAGAAAATTATGTCGAATTGACAGCCGCCTCCGCTATACCGAATAAGGAAATAAAGAGTCCTCAAATTTTGCGCTACTAAATGAAGACGAGCGGAAGTAATCTCCCGCTCGTCAGTAAACTTAACTATGCCATATCAATCCCGCTTCTTTCCCGCCACCGGCACTAAGAACAGCGCGGGCAACAGCAGGAAAGCGGTACAGACCAGCCCCCAGGGTATGGACACCTGCTGGGCTACCAGCCCCACAATAGGCCCGCCGATGATCTGCCCGAAAGAGTCCAGCTGTCCGCTGGTGGAAAAGACTGTGGCGCGCATTTTCTCATCCACTTGGTCGTTCATCCAGGCGGCCAGCACAGGCTCCTTGATGGTGCGCATAAGCCCCGCCAGCAGGAACACCAACAACATGAACCAAAAGCTCCGCCCCACCGCGAAGAGAACCAGGAACAGGATATACCCGGCGCTGGTGGACATGACCACACTGGTTCGGCTGACAGTCCCTTTTTTCTCCATGCGGGCGATGAGCAACTGAGAAGCCAGAATACCTAAGCCGTTGCCGATAAGACTGATAACACCGAACCAAGTGACGCTGTTCAGCGGCCCGATAACGGGTATTACCGTGTCATCCAGAAAATGAGCGGTGGAGAGCCGGTCAAAGCCTTCACTGGCAAGTCCCCCGCATAGTGTGATTGCTAAGAGCGCCAGCAACACAGGTGCGCCTTTCACAAAGCCCAGGTTGAGCTTGAACAGGCAGACAAAGTCTTTAAGCAAGCCCTGCCGTTCCTCAATAGCAGGGGAGAAGTTGGTTTCTGGCATGATGCGAACCATCACCAGCCCCAACAACAAGCACAAACTGCCCCCCAAGATGAGAGGCATTTGCAGGTTTATGTTTCCCAGCAGTGTGCCCAGCACCACGCCCAGAACGCCGCCGATTTGCCCCATTTGACTGCCCCGCAGGAACACCTTGTCTATGGGTTTGTCCTCTTCCTCCGAGGCAATCCACGCCTCCAGAGCGCCGGTGATGAAGGTATCACCGCAACCCCAGACAACCTGGGCCAGCAGAACCGGCGCGAACCACGGTAGCGCACCCTCCATCAGAAAGCCCAGGCCGTAGAGGAACATTCCAATCAGCACCGAGCGCCGACGGCTATACAAATCCGCCACCACACCGGTGGGCATCTCGAACAGAAAGCAGGAGGTCTCCTGAACCGTCCCTACCAGGACAAGCTGGAAAGCATCCAGCTGCACCACCTCCAGGTGGTACACGATGGAAAGCACTGTGGACATAGAAACCGCCAGGGAACAGACAAATCGGAACAGCAGGTAGACAGAATATGCCTTTGAATTTTTAGCAAACATGAAGTTACATTCTCCTTTCAAATCTCATTTTATATGACTTTTGCAAGCTGTTAAGCTAACTTGTGGAACATATGCCGAACCTTATCTATACGGCTATTCGGGCGGCGGGGTTGGCAAATAAATTTACCAATAGCTGGCTGGTATCCTTTTAACTCTGTCAAGCAGACTCCCTGCCCATTTGTGAAATAAGTTAAATCGTTCCTGTATTCTTGAATACATCTAGCAGGGATTTCTCCTTTCAGAATGACCTCGTCATTCTTTATCTGAGTACTTACAATATCTGCACAATACCTTGGAGCATCATGATACGCCCGTGAGAGATATTCCTGCGGTGCATAAATTTCAAAGTGGAGATATGGCTCTAATAGTTCTGTCCCTGCTTTTTTTAAAGCCTGCTCCAATACGATAGGGGAAAGCAGCCGAAAGTCTGCGGGGGTACTTACAGGACTATAATACAATCCATATTCAAAACAGATTTTACAGTCTGTCACTTTCCATCCATACAGCCCCTGCTCGCAGCCATAAAGAACCCCCTCCATAACCGCATTTTGGAACGATTGATTTAAATATCCAAGTGAAACTCTGCTTTCATACTGCACTCCGCTTCCAATAGGGAGCGGCTCTATGGACAACCCGACAGAAGCCCAGAAAGGATTTGGCGGGACTTCTATGTGGATGGTATATTCTGCTTTTCTAAGCGGTCTTTCCATATATATAACAGTAGGCTCTTTTATTTCTGCCTCCACATGATATTTTTCCTCAAGGATGGCACAAATGACTTCCATCTGCACATTCCCCAAAAAAGAAAGTATAATCTCATGCGTTGTAGTATCCACATAATATTTTAAAAGAGGGTCGCCATCTGAAATTTCTGTAAGTGCCCCAAGCAATATTTCCCGCTGTTCAGGTTTCTTTACTGCAATCGTTGTTTGGAGCATAGGGAGAGGATTTTCAATAAATTTTCTCTGCGGCAACAGCATTTCGTTCCCCAAAATACTGTTTAGCTGCAAAACATCATTTGGTAAAATTACAATATCACCAGAGCAGGCTGTATCGGATGGATATAATTCACCGTTTGTCGGAACACACATCTCTGTGATTTTTATTTTCTCTTTTTCAGATATTCTAATAACATCCCTCAAATGCAATGTTCCGCTATATATACGCACATAAACAAAACGCCGCCTTTTCTCTGAATATTCAATCTTAAAAACCTGCCCGCATAATTCAGATTGACCTTCAGGCGTTGATGAATAAAATTTACTGGCAATCACTTCTATAAGCTGCCGAATCCCCAGATTGTTTTTAGCGCTTCCGTGATAAACGGGAAATAACGTTCCGTTTTGGAATCTCCTGTTTTCTTCCTGTTCCAGTTCTGACATTTTAAACGGTTTCCCTGACATATATTTCTCTAATAGTTCATCGTTTCCCATAATTACCGCATCCCACTGTTCCATATCGTCATTGTCCGTTACATTTATATGGGGATGCTGCCCAACCTTTTGCTTCACTATAATTTCCGAAGAAAGCTTTGCTTTCATTTCCCGATATACCATTGGCAAATCAATCCCCTCTTGGTCAATTTTATTGATGAAAAAGATTGTCGGAATCTTCATTGTCTGTAGTGCATGAAACAGTATACGGGTCTGTGCCTGTATGCCATCCTTTGCAGAAACTAATAATACTGCTCCGTCTAAAACGGATAAAGAACGGTATACTTCCGCCAAAAAATCCATATGGCCTGGCGTATCTATAATGTTGACTTTTACATCCTCCCACTGAAAAGATGTCACTGCTGTCTGGATAGTGATTCCCCTTTGACGCTCCAAATTCATTGTATCTGTCCTTGTTGTGCCTTCATCTACGCTCCCTAGTTCTGCAATTGCACCACTGGTATATAATAAACTTTCCGTTAATGTTGTCTTTCCTGCGTCAACGTGAGCCAGAATGCCTAAGTTAATTATTTTCATGTGATTTTCCTCCTATCAACACCCAAAAAAGGGCATAAAAATACCCAGTGATAAATACTCCTATCACTGGGTAAATAACTCCAATAGCCCCAAAACACTTATATGTTTTCGGGCATATAAAATTACATGATAAAAGTATTCTTAAACTGGGTACAAAAAACTAAGCCCCATATTAAAAGTGAAACGGGACTGCTACTTTTTGTTCCCACTATCAAATTGACAGTTTATTTAAGAATACCTTGCCGCATATTTATTAACTCCTTGTATAAAACTGAATCTAATTATATTCCTTAACCCTTTATTTGTCAAGCTGACAAACTAAAGCAGAAAAAGCGGCAGGATTTCCCCCTGCCACTAATCATCTGTTTATGCAAAAATAATTTCCTTTTCCACAATCTCCCTCGCACAAGCCCTTATGTTATTGAGGCATCCTGTCCATTCTAAGGCGTTTTCTGCCTTTAGCTGTTCCGTTATGCCCTGTGCCTGTTTCATACCCTCTATGAGCCTTTCAAAGCGTTCCTGTGCCTGTCTGTTGATGTCGGCAAGGTAGGCGTTTAGCCTGCCGCTTGTAAGAAGATTGGTGTATGTAACTTTACGGTACTGTTTTAGATAATCTAAATGCCGTTGCCCCCAGATGCCTATTGCCTGTTCTTCTTCGGCGGGTACAGTTAAGCACGGTATCAAATAATCCCCTTGCCTTTCGTATTTGCCGCCCAGTTCCTCAAATAATGATTTTGCCATTGTCTGTTACCTCCACATTCTTTTTTATTTTGAATGTCCGCAAAATCCGTCCTACATC
>NZ_QWGO01000057.1:0-916 GCF_003435535.1 Desulfotomaculum sp. OF05-3
CAAGTTTTTAAACGTTTTATTTGAAATAGCACAATGGGTTAATTTAATGTGATCCCATACGACCACAAGTGTATTTAGCATAGCACAAAACATGCGGAAAAGGAAGGGAATTTCCGCAAAAAAGGAGCCAAAAAGAGTTCATCCGGTCAATTTTTTGCGACCGGATATATCTTTTTGACTCCATCAATGCTTTTTATCTTTGTCTCCGAATCAGTTTTCCTGTCAGAAACATATCTCCATTTTCCGTTGCTCTGTTGATGAACCCAGCCTGGAAACACTATTTTGCTCCCGGCTTAGTCGTCTAAGTCTTCCTCGCTTACGATCTCATCGTACTCCGCTGTATCAAGGAACTCGTCGAAGGCGTCCGCAACGATCTCGTACTCCTCGTCGCTCTCGATATTCTGGATATCCGGGTTGCCATCTGCGTCCTCTGTATAGCGGTATAAGTAGACCTCTCCGTCCTCAGCCTCATTGCCGTCTAACGGGAGAAGCGCAATATATTCCTTATCAGCCGCCTCGAAGATCGTAAGAACCACGCACTCTAAATCTGTTCCATCATCCAGTGTCAGAGTGACAGTCATCTCCTCGTCGTTTGCTGCGTCCTGGTTCATGTTTTTTTCCTTTGCCATAACCTTAATTTCCCTCTCATTTCCGGCAGTGTGCCGTTAATTGACAGCCGTTTTTTCTGCGGCCGCTGTTTTTTATAGAATACCAGTAAATATCCATAAAATCAATAGAAAGAATTGCCTAAATCCACTACCACCGTTACAGTACACGGGCACTCCATGCCCGCGCACTGTAACTGGATTTTGCCGATGCTTCGCATTCCGAATCGGCAAAATCCGCGGTCATAACGGTATCATACGGAATTTTCAGTTCAGAAAATTCCTACCCATGAAAAGTAACCTACCACCAC
>NZ_QWGO01000057.1:926-11644 GCF_003435535.1 Desulfotomaculum sp. OF05-3
ACCACCACTGTATTGTACGAAATCTCCAGTCCGGAAAATTCCTGCCCACGCACAGTAACATCAGTATTCTACTCCGCGTCGTGCCATGATTCCCTTGTCAAACGGATGCTTTCTCTTACAGATCTCCGACACATAGTCCGCCGCCCCAAGTAACGACTCCGACGGGTTCCGCCCCGTAAGGACAATTTCCAGCCCATCCGGCTCGCCCTTTTTCGGCCGGTTTTCCAGAAAATCCAGGATGTCCTTTTCCGGTACCATCCCGTAGTTCACCGCCGCCATGATCTCGTCAAAGACCACGAGATCCGCAGTTTTCGCCAGCTCTGCCGCCTCCAAAAACAGATTTCTGTTATAATCCGCGCACTCTTTTTTCGTCTCCTCATCCATGGACCGGACAAAGCCAAAGTTCTTCCGGCACGGGATCAGTGTCACCTCCGGAAGTCTCTTTAAGATCTCCACTTCCCCGGAGTTATCTGTCTTTAAAAACCGCGCGATCACGACACGCCTACCGCTGCCCGCTGCCCGGACCGCAAGCCCTATCGCTGCGCTGGTCTTTCCTTTTCCGTCACCACAATAAATATGGACAAGTCCCATTTGTCTCCTCCATTCTTCATGCATTCACAGCAGGAAAGAACTGTTCTCTGCTATGGTGCCTTTCCGGCGGCCTAAGCCGCAATGACTCTGGCTCCTCTCTGAATCCTCTACAAACCTGCTTCCCCGATAAACCGCGAAACATCCGTCTTCCTGTGATACCGCTCCCGCACCGCCGCCACATGGAGCCGGTCCTTTGCTCGGGTCAGGGCCACATAAAACAGCCGCCGCTCTTCCTCGATATCCGCCGGGAGTCCCGCCTTGTGATGCGGAACGATCCCCTCATTCACATCCACCACGAACACCACCGGATATTCCAGCCCCTTCGCGCTGTGCATCGTGGACAGTGTCACCCGGTCTCTCGCTTCCCTGGTCTCTTCGAGATTCTGCTTTTTCAACTCTTCCTCGTACCGCACCGCATGTTCCTTCCAGGCCTCGAAGGTCTCAAACTCCGCCGCACTCTCCGCCAGCTTGTCTGCTGTCTCGAAAAGTTCCTCCGGTTTCATTCTCCGGAACTCCGCGTATGACCTGAGATAATCGTCATATCCGATGACTTTGCGGATATAATTCACCGCTGCCACAGGCTTCAGTCTCGACATGGTCCTGAGATCCGCCTCCAGGTCGCATATCCGGTCCTCCATCCAGTCCCTGTCCTGATAAAAGGACTTTAACCGGTCGAAGGACACCGTCGGCGTATCAAAGGCGTCTCTGCTGAAATACCGGTTCGGACGGTTCATGATCCGGTAGAAATCCGACCGTTTCCTGCTGCCCGCCGCGATCTCCATGTAGGCAAAGAGGTCCTTCGCGATCCAGTGACTATAGAGGTTTGGGATCACATCCCGGAGCTGAAAGGGAATATTGTACCCCATAAGCCGCTCCGCCATCAGCCCGGAATTTGCCCCTGTGCGGAACAACACCGCAATCTCGTTCCAGGCATACCCGGCGTCATGATACGCCCGGATGCTTTGTGCCACCGTGTCCATCTCATGTCCCGGATTGTCAAAGACCCTGAAATCCACCGGCCGCCCGGATCCCCGGAACGGCTCCAGTTTCTTCTCAAAGCGAACCTTATTGTGCCCAATAAGCTTCAGCGAAGTCTCCACGATCTCCTTTGTGGACCGGTAGTTTGTTCCAAGAAGAACTCTCTTCGTCCCCGGAAAATCCTTCTCAAATCCCAGCATGATCTCCGGCTTCGCCCCGCGGAACCGATAAATGGACTGGTCATCATCCCCGACGATAAAGAGGTTATTTTCCGGCAGCGCTAACATCCGCACCACCTGGTATTGCAAAAGATTGATGTCCTGGAATTCGTCCACCAGAATATACTTGAATTTTTTCTGCCAGGCAGCCAGGATGTCCTTCCGCTCCGTGAACAGCTCATGGCACATGACGAGCATATCGTCGAAATCGATCTTTCCCGTCTGCTCCAGCATCTCATCGTACCCGTCATAGAGCTTCTTAAACCACTCTTCCGGGCAGTTCTGGGAATAGTAATATTTTAAGTCAAGGCGCTCGCCCTTCACGTAGCTGATCTCGTTGATGATGGAGGAGATAAACTCCGCCTCGTCCTCCACCTCCATCCCGGACTCATCGAGAAACTTTTTAAAATACTGCCGCTTTTCCTCCCCGCTAATCACATTTCCGGCGGGAAAGCGGTACGCCCACTTTAAGATGTGGTAAAAGACGGAATGGAAGGTTCCGAAACTCACACGGCTGCCCGCGGCTTCCAAAGAATTTCCGGCTCCCTGCGCGCGCTGCCTGGCCTCGGCTGCACTCTGTTGGCTTTTTTCCGGCCTGTGCAGACTCCATCCGTTTTTCGGCAGGTGATCATCCTTCTTCCCCGCCTTTCTCCGCTTTTCATCTTCCTCCCGCGCCAGTCTGAGAAACCGCTCCTTCATCTCCGCGGCCGCCGCTTTCGTGAACGTAATGACAAGAATGCCGGAGGGGTCAACGCCCGCCTCCAGCAGTCTCTTGATTCTGTGTGTAATTACTGTTGTCTTTCCAGACCCCGGACCCGCTAAGACCATCATCGGTCCATCCCGGTGCTCCAGAGCTGTCATCTGTGCTTTATTAAAATCCATATTTATCCATTCCGGTCAGGTTTCTGTCTGTTTCTGCCCGGTCCGCCGCTTGATCGTATTGCGGTTTTGAGACTGTTCAGTCCTCTCACCGTTACGCGATTTACAAATTACTCAGCAGCCTCCAACAGCTCAATTCCCTTCCTGATACGTGTCAGGGACTCCTCTTTTCCGATGATCTCCATGATCTCGGTAGCGCCTGCCGGTGTCATCTGTTTTCCAGATACCGCTGTACGGATCGGCCACATAACGAAACCAGTCTTTACGCCCTTATCGGCAACATACTTGGAAAGAGCCTCAAACAGGGCATCATTGCTGAAGTCATCCTGTTCCTCAAGGATCGGAAGAACCTCCTTTAATGTCTCTAAGGAGTTCTCCTTTGTTGTCTTCATCTTCTTATGGATATACATATCCGCACTGTACTCCGGCATCTCCTCGAAGAAGTCGACCTGATCCGCGATATCGCACAGTGTCTCGATTCTCGTCTTCACCATTCCGGCAATCTTCTTTAAGTCTAACGGTTTCTTGATCGCAGCCTCAAGGTACGGCTTTGCAAGCTCGAAGAACTTCCCATCGTCCATCTTCTTGATGTACTCGCCGTTCATCCAGCGAAGCTTTGTCATATCGAAGACAGCCGGGGACTTGCTCATATTGTGGTAGTCGAACGCTTTTACAAGCTCCTCAAGAGTAAAGAACTCCTGGTTGTCTGTCGGGGACCATCCTAAGAGGGCAACGAAGTTTACGATCGCCTCTGTTAAAAAGCCCTGCTCGAGAAGATCCTCGAAGGAGGAATGTCCGCTTCTCTTGCTTAATTTCTTGTGCTCCTCGTTTGTGATGGTTGGGCAGTGTACATATACCGGAACTTTCCAGCCGAATGCGTCGTAGAGACGGTTGTACTTCGGGGAGGAAGAAAGGTACTCGTTTCCGCGGACAACGTGTGTGATCTTCATCAGATGGTCATCCACAACGTTTGCGAAGTTGTAGGTTGGGTATCCGTCGGATTTGATAAGGACCATATCGTCGAGCTCTGCGTTGTCTACCGTGATATCTCCGTAGATCTCATCGTGGAATGTTGTAGTTCCCTCTTTCGGGTTGTTCTGGCGGATAACGAACGGCTTTCCTGCCTTTAAGTTTGCCTCTACCTCTTCTTTGGTAAGATGCAGGCAGTGCTTATCGTATACCATGATCTCCTCACCGTTTACGGTCTTCTTTAATGAATTTAAGCGCTCCTGGGTACAGAAGCAGTAATATGCCTCACCTTTTTCTACAAGCTTTTTCGCGTACTCCATGTAGATTCCGGCTTTCTGGCGCTCACTCTGGACATACGGACCATAGCCGCCGTCCTTATCCGGACCCTCGTCATGGATCAGTCCGGTCTTTTCCAGTGTGCGGTAGATGATTCCCTCAGCACCCTCAACGTGGCGCTCCTGGTCTGTATCCTCAATACGGAGAATGAAATCTCCGCCTTCATGCTTTGCGATCAGGTATGTGTAAAGAGCTGTTCTTAAATTACCTACATGCATCCGGCCGGTCGGGCTCGGCGCAAATCTTGTTCTGATTTTTTCCATAATCCATATCTCCTGTTGATATATATTTATCCGCGGATAGTTCCGCAGACAGACATTCTTTTTTTCTATACCGTCATATCTAATAAATGACAAGCCAGATTAAAGTACACCATCAGACTCACCGCATCCACGATCGTCGTGATCATCGGTGACGCCATGATCGCCGGATCAAGCTTTAAGACCTTCGCCCCGATCGGCAGTGTGCATCCGATCGTCTTCGCAACGATGACCGTACAGAACAGGCTGATCACGACGGTCACGCAGATCATCGTGTTGCCCGGATACTGGATCATCAGACGGATAAAGTTTACCACCGCCAGGACAAATCCAACGATCACGCCGACCCGTACTTCCTTCCACACGACCTTCAGGATATCCGAAGGCTCCACATCGCCGATAGCCATACCACGGATGATCATGGTGCTGCTCTGGCTTCCGGAGTTTCCGCCGGTATCCATAAGCATCGGGATAAAGCTTACAAGAAGCGGGATTGCCGCAAAGGCATTCTCATATTTTACGAGGATTCCGCCGGTGATCGTACTGGAAAGCATTAAGATCAGAAGCCACGGGATCCTGTTTTTTGCCAATGTGAAGACGCCGGTCTTTAGATACGGCTTTTCACTCGGCAGCATCGCCGCCATCTTCTCGAAGTCCTCGGTGGCCTCTTCTTCCATGACTTCCATGACATCGTCAACGGTGATGATTCCCACAAGGCGGTCCTCACTGTCAACTACCGGCATGGAGAGCAGACCGTACTTGTTCATCGTGTCCGCCACCTGCTCCTGGTCATCGGTCGTCTGGGCTTTGATGACGTGGGTGTCCATAATATCGCCCACCAGACGCTCATAGGGCTGAAGGAGAAGATCCTTTACCGTCACAACGCCGTCCAGCATTCGTTTTTCGTCCATCACATAGCAGGTGTAGATCGTCTCGGAATCCACCGCGTGATGACGGATATAGGCGAAACACTGTTCCACCGTCATAGTCTTCTTTAATCCGACGTACTCAGCCGTCATGATACTTCCGGCTGTGTTTTCCGGATAGTTTAAGAACTGGTTGATCAGTTTTCTCGTCTCCGGTTTCGTGTTCTGAAGGACACGGCGGACCACCGTTGCCGGAAGTTCCTCCACCAGGTCTACGGCATCATCCACATAAAGCTCTTCCACGATCTCGGAAAGCTCTTTATCGGTGATGCTGTTGATAATGTGACTCTGCTTGTCCACCGGAAGCTCGGCAAACACTTCGGTCGCCAGCGCCTTCGGCAGCATCCGGAACACGATGACCGTACGCTCGGAATCCAGTTCTTCGATGAACGACGCGATATCCACCTCGTTCAGTTCCACAAGCTCTTCCTTTAACAGGCGGTACTTTTTCTCCTTCGCCAGATCCAGAAGATGCTCCATGTCAAATGTCTCATTTCCATCATTCGGCATTTTCTTTTCCCCCATAATCAGTTGTTTTCACTCAGCATTTTGCTGATCTTTTCACGCGATTATGGAAGCAAAGACACCTGCAGCCGCCGCATTTCCCCTGCGCCGGTCCACAAGCTCCTGTACAGTTAAATTCGGCAATGCACATAACAGATCGTCCCTGTCATGCCTATTGCCACTGGTTCAGGGTGTGCGTCTGCTTCCATCGTATGACTTCGACCTTCCATTATGTGTTCACTTCCTTTCTCTGTGCTTTCCATTATAAGAAAATTTTACCCAATTGGCAACCGGTTACGCAATTTTTCGTGAAGAAGATGAATTTTCAGTTCAGAAAATTCCCACCCGTGAACAATGACAAAAAGCCGCCAGGATATGGGCTGGCAGCGTTCATGAACACAGTGTTATTAGTTTGTTACTATTACGTTACTGGTTGTGCGTATTTTACAGCGTTTTATGGAACGAAAACCCCAGGAAACATAAGGTTTCCTGGGGTTATAATACTTCGTGGATTAAGCTCTGGAAAGGTACTCACCAGTACGTGTATCGATCTTAACGCGGTCACCCTGGTTAACGAATAACGGAACGTTGATCTGAGCGCCTGTCTCAAGAGTAGCCGGCTTTGTTGCGCCTGTAGCTGTATCGCCCTTGAAGCCCGGCTCTGTATCTGTGATCTCGAGCTCTACGAATAACGGAGCCTCAACAGAGAATACCTTGCCATTGTAGGAGCAGACTTTCACTGTCTCGTTCTCTTTAACGAACTTTAATGCATCACCTACAACATCTGTGGATAATGCGATCTGCTCGTATGTGTTAACATCCATGAAGTTGTAAAGGTCACCGTCTGCATACAGATACTGCATATCTACGCGGTCGATTCTTGCTGCCGGGAATTTCTCGGTCGGACGGAATGTTCTCTCAACTACACCGCCATTGATAACGTTTTTTAATTTTGTTCTAACGAAAGCAGCACCCTTACCCGGTTTTACGTGCTGGAACTCTAAGATCTGAACAACCTGTCCATCGATTTCAAGTGTAACGCCATTTCTGAAATCACCTGCTGATACCATAAATGATAATCCTCCTTAAAACTGTTTCCAATTATTTCATTTCAAATTTCACGCTTATCGCTGATTCTATCCTATTCTATACTATTCTCCAACGGTTTTCAACTATTTTTTGCAAAAATCCCCGGCTGTCCGCCCCGTTTTTTTCAATCGTTTCCTGTAAAACATGAGAACTACCGCCTCGAGATACCGTTTCAGGACAATCTGGATCTCTTCTTTTGGATTGATGGGCTTTACAAGGATCGAATAGAGGCCTGTCCTGTTTGCGCCCCAGACGTCCGTAAACAGCTGGTCGCCGACAAAAAAAGTGGTATCACGGTCCGTTTTCATCCGCTCCATAGCCCGCTCGTAGCCTTTTCTCGACGGTTTCCCACCCTTAAAAATATAGGGACTTCCCACCTTGTCCGCAAAAGGTGATACACGCGGCTCCTTATTATTGGAAAGGATGCAGGTGGAAAAGCCGATGGCGCGGAGCCGCTCAAAGAGCTCGATCGCCCGCTTGTCCGCCGGTGCCCCGTGGGGAACCAGGGTATTGTCCACATCGAAGATGATTCCCCGGTATCCTCTCTCATAAAGTTTCTCGTACGGGATCTCGTATGCGCTGTCCACATAGTTCCCCGGATAGAATGTTTCAAACATAATATTACCCTTAATTCAGCACTTCAGCCATACCTGCTCCTGTTTTTATCCGGGTGAACAACGTCATTCATTGACCCTTTTGCAGACCGGTGCACAGCCAAACCGCCTCTTTTGCTGTTATTTATTATTTAAGAACTTAGCCAATTCATCCATAAACGCGTTCACATCCTTAAATTCCCTGTAGACAGACGCGAAACGGACGTATGCAACCTCGTCCACCATCTTGAGTTTTTTCATGACAAGCTCGCCGATGGTCACGGACGGGATCTCACGCTCTTCCATGCTGAAGATCTGCTTCTCGATCTCGTCGATCATCTTCGTGATCTGGTCCGAGGAGACCGGACGCTTATGACATGACAAAAGGATTCCGTTTTCGATCTTCGCACGATTGTACGGTTCTCTGGAATCATCTTTCTTGATGATCATAAGCGGCAGTGTCTCTAATTTCTCATATGTCGTAAAGCGCTTTCCGCACTCCTCGCACTGACGTCGGCGTCTGATCGAGCTGTTATCATCAGCCGGACGCGAGTCGATGACCTTTGTATCCTGGGCACCACAAAACGGACATTTCATGGGACTTCCTCCTTTGCTGCCGACCGTACTATTTTTCCGCTCACGGCCACATTTTTATACCATATCTTATCACACTATCCTCTGGTTCCGCAAGTCTTTTGCTCTTTATCCGTAATTCCGATCTCCTGGCTTTTTCCTTACACGCCTTGAATAACTGTCTGTATAAAGCTCTCCCTCGCCTCCTGCTGAGCCTCCAGCTTTCTGATCTTCTCCGTACTCTTCGCGGGCACCCAGGCCTTGTTGGCGTTGTAATAAAAATTGATCTGTTTCCAATACTTTTCCGGATATAAAAACAGGTAATAAAGCACCTGCCGCTCCACTTCCGAGACCGGCAGCACCCGTTCGTAGGACTCCATGACCTGCCTCCCCAGCCGCTCATTCCAGTCATGCTTCTCCATAATCTTCCTGAGGAAATAATACAGGTCCTCCATCTGGACACCCAGGTGCATCTGGTTGAACTCCGTCACCGCCGTGTATCCGTTTCCGATCAGGATATGGTGGTAATCCGGCTCCCCATGGCAGACCGCGTACCCATCTGCGATCTCTTTTCCGTGAATCTCATACAGCCTTTCCATGCCCCGCTCTGCTTCCACGGCCTGGGCCGCGAAAATTTCAAAATTTCCGATCACTCGAAGCTCAAATTCATTTTTCTTCCGCTTTCCGCGGATAAATGTCCTCGCCTTCTTTAACTCCCGGTTATGGCGGCGCATGGCCTCAAAGAGCGGCAGTGAGATCATGGATCTCATATTCCACGTTTCCTGCCGTTTGATCATGCGGAACTGCCGATGCAGAAGCGCCAATGCCCGCACCGCCGACAATACCTCTCTTTCATCCTTCAGGTCACATTCCCGGTCCGCGAACCATTCCTTCACGATATATCTGGTCCCATCCTCCGCCGTCGACAACAGCTCCCCCTCAGAATTTCTCACATATTGGTCCGCCTTCAGAGTCTCCATTCCATCTAAAGACTGCAAAACCGCCTCCTCAAACTCCAGGCGGTTCACACTTCCACGATATTCCTTTAAAAGCCGCAGTCCCAGATCCGTCTCAAGGATCCAGGATCCTCGTCCTCTCCGCAGCACATCCACCCGAAATCCGTACGTCTTCTCCGCCTCTTCCTTCCAGTCGATCACGATTCTATCCCCCCATATCCTGCTCTGACCTTTTCCATCGACAACAATTCCGGCCCTCATCCTGCTGCCGGAATTTCCTTCTGCACAAGATATGAAATGAAAGGGGGGATTATTCCCCTGTTTCCAGAATACGGCCTGTACGTTTTTTCCTGCTTTCTGGCTGCCCGCCGTTAAATAAAAAAATGTGCCTTGGCACCTTCTCGCGCCTCGCGCGGCCGCTTGCGACAACCTACATTTTCGCGCGAGTGCGCATCATCGACACGTTAGTGCCTTTTATGTAATAGGGAATTCCTTGGAATTTCCTATTGCACAAAAAAAGACACCTGCAAAATTCTCTGCAGATGTCCCTACTGACATTTTTATTTCTCTTTAAATTGATTGATTTTCTCTAATAATATATCTTTTTTATTTAATTCTGGTTTTTCAAGCACCAGATTCAAAAGGTACATGAGCCCGTCGCCGATCTGCTTTCCTTTTTCCAGACCTTTTGCGAGAAGATCGCCTCCGTTGACCGCCAGCTGCTTCAGGCTCACACAGTCTCCTGCCTCTTTGATCTCCTCAAAAAGCCGCAGGATCCCCGGAACTGTCTCATCTCCGTCCAGCTTCTTTAGCTGCATGGCTCCAAGGAACTGGTACTCCGTCACCCGGCTTAAAAGTCTCCGGATCTCGACCTTATCGACCGCAAGCGGTGCCTGGAATGCCGTGATCATGTTCTTTACGTTTCCAATAGTATCATTGTCAAGCTTTAATCCGCGAAGGATCTTCACCGCCTGCTCCGCTGTCATATGGCGCAGGAAACCGGCCCATCTATGGGATTTGTCCGCCGGAAGCGCAGCGATGCCAGCCCAGCATTCTTTTAACGGATCCATGGAATTTCTGCTCTCCAGTTCCCGTTCAAACACCTCCGTAAATCCTGGCGTCACATACTCCGCGATCCCCGTCGCGTCCACCATCCAGATCTTCTCCGGATGATCCGACAGCAGAAGCTTCGTGAGTTCCACCTGGATCCGCTCCTTGCTCACATGGACGAGGTTCGGCGCGATCTCAGCAATGGCCTTGTACGTCTCATCCTCGATCACGAAGTCCAGCTGTGCCGCAAACCGCACTGCCCTGAGAATCCGCAGCGCGTCCTCCGTAAACCGGTCCTTCGCACAGCCAACGCACCGGATCACCCGGCGCTTCAGGTCTTCCATGCCCTCAAACTCATCCACGATCCCCGTCTCATGGCTGTATGCCATGGCATTGATCGTAAAGTCCCGGCGCTTTAGATCTTCCCTGAGATCCGGCGTAAACTCAACCGTCTCCGGATGTCTTCCGTCCAGATATTCCCCGTCGATCCGGTATGTGGTGACCTCATAGCCGCTTCCATGCTTAATGATCGTCACCGTTCCATGCTTAAGGCCTGTATCCACGGTTTTCCCGAAGATCTCCTTCACCTGCTCCGGCTTTGCGGAGGTTGTAATGTCCCAGTCCCCCGGAATTCTCCCGAGGGCTGCATCCCGGACACAGCCTCCGACGATAAATGCCTCGTATCCATGGCTTCGTATATTGTCAATGATCCATTCCGCCTCATAGGGCATCTCAATTCTCACCGGTCCGGTTTCCTCCTTATAAATTAACCTATTGTGCTATTTCAAATAAAACG
>NZ_QWGO01000058.1:0-10698 GCF_003435535.1 Desulfotomaculum sp. OF05-3
GAGCAGTCGCCGCCCGCGAATACGCCAGGCATGTTTTCAAATGCACCGCTCTTTAAGGTCACGATCTTTCCGCGGGATACCGGGATCCCGGCTTTCTCGAAATGTCCGGACTCGATATCCTGTCCGATCGCCTTGATCAGGACATCACATGGAATGTAGACATCCGGCTCTCCGGTCGGCTTCACGCTGGCGCGGCCGTCCCTGATCGCGCTGATCATCTGCGGGGTCGCGTAGATGCCATGGATCTTGTGGTCTTCCCCGACATTTAAGGACGCTGGAGCCTTTAAGGTCACGATCTCGATCCCCTCCGCGATCGCGCCCTCGATCTCACCCGGCAGCGCCGTCATATCGTTTCTCCGTCTTCTATATAAAATGCTGACTTTCTTCGCTCCAAGTCGTTTTGCCGTGCGGACTGCATCCATGGACACGTTTCCGCCGCCGATGACAACGACTTCCTTTCCGGTCAGGTCGATGATCTCGTCTTTTCCGACACTCCGCAGGAACTGTACCGCGGAGAGAACGCCGTCCGCGTCCTCACCCGGAAGTCCGAACTACCCGTCCCAAAGAACGGTATCGCATATACTATTACTATCTGCACTGATTCCATTCTCCTCAGCATAGCTGAGGGATCAGACTTTTCATAAAAAAGAGGATCTACCAGAAGTCAATGTCCGCTGGCAGATCCTCTTTTTTAATTTCCAAGCATAATATTCAAAATTTCCAAATCCGTGGAGTGCATACCATCTCGTCCCATGCGTCCGATACTTCGGATTGTTTCTTCAACATCATCCTCCACCAGACCTTCACCTGGCTGGAATGCCCTGTCATGTAATCCCATTTTCATTCCAAGAAGCGCAGTTTGAAGGGCTGTCGAAATTTTAGCTGCGCAGGATGATTTCGCGCCATCACACACCATACCTCCAACAGTTGCGATGGTGTTGGTAATTGTCTCACAGACCACTTCATATGGATATCCAAGCATGTAGCAGATACCACAGGCTGCTCCGCATGCGGCACTCACAACGCCACAGTATGCAGACAGACTTCCGATATATTTTTTCTGATGAACTGCGATCAGATTCGAAACTACAAGTCCACGCAAAAGTTTTTCTTTTTCGATGTTTTTCTCCTTCGCGTAAACAATGACCGGCACGCTGACCGTGATCCCCTGATTACCACTTCCGGAATTGATGACCACCGGCATCGGACAGCCGTTCATTCTGGCATCCGAACCTGCGGCCGCAAATGCACGTGCCTTCAGACCCACCGTCGGCTTTTCGTTTCCGTCGATCAGGATTCTTCCAACCTCTGCTCCATACGGATGTTCCAGGCCTTCCCGGCAGATCGCCATATTGCACTCGATCTGGCGATTCAGGATCTCTTCAACATCCTCAATTTTTACTTTATCCGCAAACTCCAGAATATTTTTCACTGTGAGAAGCTGTTTGTCACCTGCCTTATGACCATTTTCCTCATCTGCCTCAGTCTTTTTCAGAACACTCATCCCATCTTTTTCCATCCGGGTGATATTTTTATGGGTCTTCTGAATCTCGACCAGCGCCGTATGCTCTCCGGCGCGCAGTTCCACTACAATGTAAAGAGTCGCCACGCCTTCGATCAGTTTACAGGTACAAAATTTCTGATTTAAAAGCTCTTTTGTCTTCTCCTGATCCTCTTTTGTCACACTCTCAAGCACTGCCAGATCCATATCTGGATCTCCGCCCACGATTCCCAGTACTGCTGCCACATCGATTCCTTTTAATCCGCCGGAGTTCGGTACCGTCACTCCCATGACATTTTTAACGATATTTCCGCTGCAGGACACTACGCATTTCTCCGGCATCTGACCTAACAGTTTCCGCGCTTTTGCTGCCGCGTAGGCGATTGCGATCGGTTCCGTGCAGCCGAGCGCCATAATCAGTTCGTCTTTTAATATTTCAAGATGGTTTGTGTATAATTTCTGGTCCATTTTTTATTTTTCCTCATGATATTTTTAACAGTTTCTTAGCGCTTTTTCTCCTTCTGTTCTTTCTTTTTCGATTATTTTTGCTATAATAATTCATATATTTCATCAATGTTACTGCAGAAAAAATTTAAGGAGCACACTATGAACTTTTTAAATCTCTACTACTTTCGCGTGGCCGCTGAAGAACTCAGTTTCACAAATGCTGCCAAGCGTTTATTTATATCCCAGCAATCCCTCAGCAACCACATTTCCCGCCTGGAAAACGAATTCGGTGTGATCCTTTTTAACCGTACCCAACCGATTACACTCACCGAAGCCGGAAAATCCCTCTATGCAAGTTCCAAGGTTCTGCTTCATCAGAAAGAACAGATTGAAAAAAGCATGCAGGATATCCGGGACTTCCGAAAAGGTGAACTGACTCTCGGAATCAGTACCTCCCGCGGAGCTGTCATGCTTCCAAAGATACTTCCAGAATTCCGCTCTGCCTTTCCCCAGATCAAACTAAATCTTGTAGAAGGTACAACAAAAGAGATCAACCAGGCATTGTTTGAAGGACGGGCAGATCTCTGCATCGGTTTTGCGATCAATGATCCAGAAAAAGTACACGAGGAACTGCTCCATACAGAATCTCTCGTCTGCGTTATTCCAAACTCATTTTTGCCGCGCTATCTGAAGATAGACTCCACTTTGATTCCGGGTTCTGTTCAAAGTTTCAACATTTTTGCCGACTGCCCGTTTATCAAAATGCCGAAACAGACATGGCTGGGCGAAATGTTTGAAAAATGTTGTGAAAGCTACAACATTGAACCGGAAATCCTCCTCGAGACCACCAGTATGTCCACCATGGTTTCCCTCTGTTCTTCCGGAATCGGTGCCATCGTGCTTCCCGAAATCTTCGTCAGCCGCCGTATGACATTCTGGAATTCCTTCGACTGGAAAGAACAGGTGTCTGTCTTTCCGTTAAACTATCCGGCGGGCTACCGGCCGATCACAATCGCTTACATGAAAGACCACTATCTCAGCCGAGCCGCCGATGAATTCATCCGGATGGCACAGGAAAAGTTTTCCTGCTAAGCGTAGATCGGATGGATCTTCGCCTCCACATCATCTTTCGCTTTGCGGATAAATTTTAAAGTTTCCTCATTTAACGGATAGCGGATCACACAACCCGGTGTTAAGATCTGACCGCAGCCACCCATCAGTTTAAAACACTCATAAATCTGATGATGGATGGCATTGCGGTCATCTTTTGTGATATCGGTGCGGTTTAGTCCGCCCATAAGGCATTTTCCAGACTCAAGCGCCGCCTCATCCACTGACGGATATGTCTCCCATGCATGCCAGTTGAAGACCTGTACCGGATAATCCTTCAATATTTCCATCATGATATTACTTCCATGGGCATGCAGTGTGTTCATCCATCCATCTTTCGCCGCATTCAGGACCTCCAAGTCATAAGGAACGCCAAATTCCTTATACTGTTCTGCAGTCATAAAATTATAAGTACTGCTCTGCGCCGCAAAGAAGATTCCGTCCGCACCGGCTTCCAGCGCTGCCCGAGCCATATTGCAGGTCGTCTCCGTAATCACTTTCAGCGCATGATGAACTGCATCCCCGTCACCATTTTCCAGATACTGAAGAAGTGTATTTCCGGACAATTTATTCGCTGTTGTCAACGGGCTGAATATCGTGAAAATGACTGGCACATCCTCATTCTTTACCTTATCGAGAACAAGTTTCAATCCTTTTAATTCTCTCGCAAGACTTCCTTCCTTTACAGAACACGGTTTCAGTTCATACCAGTCCTTCGCTTCGTGGATCGGTGTTTTTGTGACTTTCGCCACTCCGCCTTTCGCAATATCTGAATAATCAATCTCACAACCGAAGTCTTCGATGGCGTACATTCCGTTATTCATAGTCTTTATAAAGTCGATATCATACTTTTTATAAAACTCATATGTCTTTTCCGCTAAAAGTTCCGGATTCAGATCGATTCCCGGAAGATGGGTCCAGAATGAATATGGAAGTTTGTCCGGTTTTTCCCCTGCAATAGCTGCCTGAATTCTCTCTTTCTTTGTCATCATATAGCGACCTCCTTTAGCCGTTCACGTTTTTGTTTTCGATGCCAGTATAAGAATTCAGATTACAAATGTCTAACAAGTTTTGTTCTTTTATTCACAATCATTCAGTTGTAATTCGGTATGTTTTTTGTTCATTTTTTTCTTTTTTATCCATTTTACAGTCATTATATTGTGATATAACACGGAAAAGCTGTTTGTTTTCTGACATAAAATTCACTAGAATGAATGTAACAAAAGCAAACGCGTTTCTTGCTGGACCAGTCTATTATGACGACAAAATTTTTTAGTTCTACTATAAAAGGAGGATCTCACATGAAAAAAATATTTGCACTTGTGACCGCAGGAGCTTTAGCATTATCTCTTAGCGCATGCCAAGCTTCCAGCCAGCAGACAACAGACACCACAACAAAATCTGCTGATTCCACTGATACTGCAGCCGCCAAAAACGATGGTTCTTTCCCAAGCGAAACGATCACTCTCGTCTGCCCGTTCTCAGCCGGCGGCGGAACCGACATTGGTGCCCGCAATCTTGCACAGGCTCTTTCTAAAGTAATGGGAGTCAATGTTGTCGTTGAAAACCAGACAGGATCTGGCGGATGGGTCGCATGGACCGATCTGATCCAGGGCGATTACAAAGACGGTTATACGATCGGTCTGATCAACCATAACTATGCGATGGGTGAGCTTGATCCGGATAACCCTAGAAAATATAATCTCGATGACGTCACTGTCCTTGCAAACCAGGCTCTCGACTACAATGTCATGGCGATCCGTTCTAATGACACACGGTTCTCCGATATTAACAGCTTTATCGAGTACGCCAAATCCAATCCTGTTCTCGTTTCCGCCCAGGCAACAGGAATTACCGACGGAGACGCAACAACTGCTGAATGGTTCAACAAGACCTTCGGAACCCAGATCACCGTTGTTCCGGTAGACGGAGCTTCCGACAGCCGCGGAATGTTCTTATCCGGTGACACAGATATCTTTTTTGCATCCATCTCTGATGTCATGGCTTCCTATCAGTCTGGTGAGATGAAGGTTGCATGCATTTTTTCCGACGAACGCAGTGACTTCATACCTGATGTTCCTACGATCAAAGAGGCAACCGGTGAAGACTTTGTCGCATTCGCAGCTCGCGGATACTTCTATCCGAATGGTGTTCCACAGGATATCGTCGACACGACCACTGACGCATTATTAAAAGCAATGGAAGATCCTGACTATATCGAAAATATGGCTGCTCTTGGTCTTCAGCTCGACAATACCTCCGGTGAGGACTTCAAAGAACTTCTTGAGAGCCAGGTTGAAACCAGAAAAATGATCTGGAACGTACAGTAACTGATCATTCCCACATAAGAAAAGGAGTTTATCCATATGGCAAAAAAGTTTCATCGCGACGTATGGGTAGGAACCGTTCTTCTTATCTTCTGTATCGCAGTGTTCTTTACTGCGGTACAGATTCCTGGACAGGCTTCCTATCTTCCGATCACTCTGTCCCTGTTAATGGGATTATGTTCTGTATTTATTATTCTGAAAGGTCTCCGGCTCACCAAGGAGCAGGATGGGGATTTCCACTACTCCATGACTATAAAGAGCAGTAAATACGCATTCCTGTTCATGTTTTTTATTTTTATCTATTTCCTTGGCTTCCGCTATATCACATACTGGATCGCGACACCGATCTTTATGCTGCTTTCCATGAAATATTTAAAGCTGAAGTCCTGGAAAGTAAACATTGTGATCACCGTTCTCTACACCCTGATCTGTTATGTTGTTTTCGTTATCATTCTTCATCTCCCGATCTATAAAGTCGGCATTCTCGGACAGCTGTTCCGTTATATTTAAGGAAAGGAGCTTATAAAATGGCTGAATATTTATCACTCGCATTGAGTTCGTTCCTCTCCATCGATGTCTTTCTCGGACTGCTCGTTGGTGTTGTAGGCGGAATGATCATCGGAATTATTCCCGGATTGGGACCGTCCGTCGGTATTGCCCTGCTGCTGCCGATCTCATTTTCCATGAGCCCCACAGCTGCCCTTGTCATGATGACCGCAATGTACACAACCGGTGTGTACGGCGGATCCATCACTGCTGTTTTGTGCCATACACCAGGTACCGCGGCATCTGCGGCGACCACACAGGATGGCTATGAAATGACGAAAAAAGGCCGCGGCATGGAGGCCGTGTCCGTCGTAACCATCGCATCCGTTGTCGGTGGTATCATTGGTGCCATCTGCCTGATCTTATTTGCCCCGGCACTCGGAAGAATCAGTCAGATGTTCTCCTGCCTTGAGTATTTCCTCGTTGCCTGCTTCGGTGTTCTCGTCGTTGCCGGACTCACGGGAGATAACCAGGCAAAAGGAATCTTCGCCGCTCTGTTAGGTCTTCTGATCGGCTGCATCGGCATGGACTCCATCAGCGGTGTGTCTCGATTCACGTTCGGACAGCTCTGGCTTGAGGATGGTCTTGACTCCACACCGATCCTGATCGGATTATTCTCAATCTCCCAGGTTCTCATCCTCGTTGAAAAGCTGATGACAGGAACCGGTGCAACCATTGTTGACGACCCGGCAGCTGCCTTAAAGGGAAAGCGTTGGGAAAAAGGCAATGCCGGTCTATTAACTCCTACCATGTTAAAAAGTTCTGTTATCGGTGCATTTATCGGATTTATCCCTGCTGCCGGCTGTTCCATCGCCGCATGGATCAGTTATGGTCTTTCCAAACGGACTTCTAAAAATCCGGAAGAATACGGAAAAGGTTCCATTGTCGGAATTGCTGCCTCTGAGGCCGCAAACAACGCAGCCTGCGGCGGTGCCATGATCCCACTTTTCACTTTAGGTATTCCTGGAAGCCCGGTCACAGCAATCCTTTACGGAGCGCTTCTCATGCATGGCTTACAGCCTGGCAGTGACCTGTTTACAGGTTCTAAGGCTCCAACTACTTATGCGATCTTCCTTGGTTTCCTTTTCGCGAATGTGCTGATGGGAATCATCGGAGTTTCCATGGCAAGACAGATGGCAAGAGTCTGCCTCGTTCCAAACTCTGTTCTCGTTCCGATCATCGTCGCATTATCCTGCATCGGTACTTATGCACTGAGCAACAGCATGTACGAAGTTATCATCATGCTCGTGTTCGGTCTCATCGGATACCTTATGAAAATCTACGGATTTGAACCGGCACCTCTGGTTCTCGGCGTTGTCCTTGCCGATATTCTGGAATCCAACTTCCGCAGAACCTTGATCATGGCTGCACCGAAGGGCGGACTCATCCCGTATTTCTTCTCCCGCCCGATTGCAATCATCATCCTGCTTGTAATCATTGGTTTCGCAATGGTTCCTGTTTTAAAAAACGTACTCACTAAAAAACAGAAGCAGTAATTTTCACTCATCCCCCTCTCTCCGGCAGGATATATTGTCCAGATATCCTGCCGGATCTTTTTATTATTTGTTTATGTTTGCAAAAACTGTCGAAAGCAAAAAGTTTTTGCACTATAATGCAATTACTTGATTATTTCACCAGTTTATGCCATACTAATACTGCAGGAGGTGATAGACATGATAGGTTCCCATGAACTCAGGCAGCGTGACAGTTACCTGAATAAGCTGATAGGTTTTCAAGATACAGAACCGGTCAAAATGATTACTGGTATTCGCCGCTGCGGAAAGTCCAGTCTGTTAAAGCTGATGGTTCAGCATTTGAAAAATACCGGTGTTCTTCCGGAACAGATCCTTGAAATGAATTTTGAATCCTTTGATTTTCGCAGGATGAATGCCGACGATATTTATCGCTATGTAAAAGAACGTATTGTTCCCGGAAAGCGGATGTATCTCTTCTTTGATGAGCTGCAGAGGATCGAAGCATGGGAGGACGCGGTAAACGCCTTCCGTGTAGATTTTGACTGTGACATCTATGTTACCGGGTCAAACGCTTACCTTCTTTCTTCGGAGTATTCCACCTACCTCTCCGGGCGGTGTGTAGAAATCAGAATGCTGCCGCTCTCATTCCGTGAATTTCTTGATTTTCACGGCTTTGAAGTACATGAAATACAAAGTGCGCTCGGGGGACTCCGCAAACAGGTATTCGACAAAAACGGGGAACATTATGAATTGCGTGAGGTATTTGATGCCTATATAAGATTCGGCGGAATGCCGGGAATCGCCGATGTCGGTCTGGATCAGGAAAAAGCACTGTCTCTTCTTGACGGTATCTATTCCACGGTAGTCATCCGTGATATTTTGGAACGTGAAAAACGCAGGGGGCAAAAACAGATCACAGACCCCACGCTTCTGCGCAAGATCATCCTGTTCCTTGCCGACAATATCGGCTCCAGCGTATCCATTTCCTCCATAGGCAACACTTTGATAAACGAGGGGCTCCTTGACGATGGTAAACGCAAGGGCGCTCCTAGCGCACATACTGTGCAGGCATATGTGAATGCACTACTGGAAAGCTATTTTTTCTATGAGATCAAGCGCTTTGACATCAAGGGAAAGGCATACCTCCGCACGTTGGGAAAATACTATATTGTTGACATCGGCCTTCGCAATTATCTGCTGGGCTTCCGTAATCGCGACAGCGGTCATGCCATCGAAAATGTCGTTTACTTTGAATTGCTTCGCAGGGGTTATGATGTAGCGATCGGCAAGATCGGCAGCGCCGAAGTGGACTTTATTGCAACGACAGCCGATGATAAAAAGTATATCCAGGTGACAGAGTCTATGATGAGTGAGGATGTACGCAACCGGGAACTTACACCGCTGCAAAACATCCGTGATAACTACGAAAAAATCGTTTTGTCGCTTGAACCGGGGCTTGATGCTTCCTATGACGGCATCAGATCCGAAAATCTCATAGATTGGCTGCTCAGTCAATAAACGCTGTATTTCAGAGCGCAGCCAAATAAACTCCGCATATTCATTCATGAGCCGTCAAAAGGCATAGCATCCAAGATCTTTCGATACAGGAAAAGCACGCAGACGTTTTGCATCTGCGTGCTTTTCCTGTATCCGTAATTTAACTGACACTTTAATTATTTTTCCAATGCTCCGTATGCAGCAGCATATGCGCCTTATGGGACATCGGCTTTCCAAAGAAATCGCTGTAGATCTCCCTGATATCCGGGTTCTCATGAGAGTAGCGGATATCAGCTTTTGCGTCCAGCGCATAGAGCTTTCTGCCTCTCGCAAACGCCAGCTCCTCACCATCGTGGATCGGCTGTCCGCCTCCGCCGACACAGCCGCCCGGGCAGGCCATGACTTCCACAAAATCATAGTGGACCTCGCCGCGCTCGATCTGCTGTAAAAGTCTTCTCGTGTTTCCGAGTCCGCTGACCGCTGCTGTGCGGAGTTTGATGTCACCGATGGCAAATTCTGCTTCCTGCACTCCTGCATTCTCCTGGAAACCTACGCTGCGGACCGCCTTGAAAGCATCTGCAGGCGGATTCTCGCCTTTTAAGGTAAAATACGCGGTGCGGAGAGCCGCCTCCATGACACCGCCCGTAGCTCCGAAGATCACGCCCGCGCCGGTTCCCGCGTGCATCGGGCTGTCACCAGGGATCTCCACTAAGGTATCCGGGCGGATATGGGCGGAGCGGATCATCTTCACAAGTTCTCTTGTTGTGAGAACCGCATCCACGTCATGTCCGGCATACTCGCCGTAGAAGAGATCCATCTCCCGCTCGCCTTTCTTTGCCACACACGGCATAATGGACAGCGTAAAGATCTGATCCGGAGAAACACCAAGCTTTTCCGCAAAATATGTCTTCATGACCGCACCGAACATCTGCTGCGGGGATTTCGCCGTGGAGAGATAGTTCACCATGTACGGGAACTGGGTCTTCACAAAACGCACCCAGCCGGGGCAGCAGGACGTGAACATCGGTCTCTCCTTCAGTTCGCCGCTCGTAAACCGTTTTATAAACTCTGTGCTCTCCTCCATGATCGTGAGATCCGCAGAAAATACTGTATCAAAGGCGTAGTCCACGCCCATGCGTTTTAAAGCATCAAAGATCTTGCCCACCGGCGCGTCCTCGTCCGTAAGTCCGAGTTCCTCGCCCCAGGCCGCGCGCACCGCAGGGGCAACCTGGGCCACCACGATCTTATCCTTATTCTCGATCGCTTCCCAGACCTTCTCCGTATCGGCTCTCTCGGAGAGCGCTCCAACCGGACAGTGGGTGATACACTGACCGCAGAGAGCACAGTCAGCTTCCCGGATCGTCTTATGTCCCGCCACATTCACGGTCGTTCTGGAACCGGTTCCCTCCACATCCCAGATGCCAAGCCCCTGGATCTTGTCGCAGACCTGCACGCAGCGCATGCACTTGATGCACTTCGCAGAATTACGGATCAGCGGGAAATCCTTATCCCACGGCTGGTATTCCGGTTCCTGCCTGAACGGAATGTCCAGGATATTCAGGTCGCAGGCAACCTGCTGTAACTGGCAGTTCCCGTTTCTCGGACAGACAACGCACCGGTTATCATGCTGGGATAATAATAACTGTACCGTATTTCTTCTATGATTTCTGACCTTCGGGCTGTTGGTGTAGATCACCATGCCGTCCTTCACCATGTTGTTGCAGGATGTGATCAGTTTCTCTTTTCCTTCCAGCTCCACGACGCAGACTCTGCAGGCCGCGATCTCGTTGATCCC
>NZ_QWGO01000059.1:0-8491 GCF_003435535.1 Desulfotomaculum sp. OF05-3
ATTGGTGGTAGACAATCATTCATGCGTTTGTCGTGGGATCTATACTGCGGACCCTTGACAATTTGGGCGAGTGATGGTAAAATTTGTGTTACGCGGGAGCTGTATCGTTATAGGATTCGGGGTCGCCTGGATTTTGGATACTGCCAAAAGCGAACGCATCGGAAAAATGTCTGTGAACCTTTGCGGACCGAACGATGCGAAAAACTCCGAAGAGAGTGCCAGTAAGGGCTTGTACTGGTTTCGACGGGGGCTTTGAAGCTGGTGAAGCTATCCGCATGCAATGCGTTAAATGGCAAACCTAAATATAAACGCTAACGACGAATTAGCATACGCAGCCTAATTTAGGCAGCTGTCGGCCTTAGAATACCTGCATTTTAAGTAACCGGCATCATTTAAAGCAGGAAACGACACGTGCAAAGCTTTGCGCACGCGGGCGTATGATGAAGCTACCAAACGGATCAGGATGTCTGCTTTCGGGTTCGGGCGGGAATTCTAAATAACAGACTATGATAGTAGAAGAACAGGGGATAGGTTTTCGGACAGGGGTTCGATTCCCCTCAGGTCCACTATAAGGGAAGTCTTGAGAAATCGGGATTTCCCTTATTTTATGCCTGTTTGCGAGAAATATTAAAAGATGTTATCAGCTCAAATAAAACGCTAAAAGTGCATATCTACGGGGGAAGTATCACACGAAATATTACATGAAAAGCTATTTATACTGGAAAGAGAACAGCACAGATTGACAAAATTATTTTCATGCTTTACACTTTAAATTACAGAACACTTCCCGGAACCAAGAACTGCCGGGAGAAATATGAAACGAAAGTAAAGGAGAACTCTAATGAAAAAACGGGGCGACTATTTAAAGAAAGCATATTATCACTTAATGAAGATCGAGCAGAAGAAAAACAAGATCCTTCAGGTGGAGAACTATGGCGAGATCAACGCGGAGTTAAACCGCAAGTTCGCGAAGGGCGAGTATTTCGATTCCAGCGAAGTTTATGTTGAGGACGGTTACCTCTGCGTGGGCGAAGGTTTCTTCCGCCTTTCCGGAAAAGAGCAGGACGCTCTGATTGAGTATCTCTGCCCGGAAGAGGACAGCACTGAAGAATAAATGAAGATAAAAAAGAATGTGTCTTCCTGTTAAACAAAAAAGATACCGGTATGAGCTGTGCGTTTCGCGGTCATACCGGTATCTTTTTATATGAGCACGGCATAGAAAAAATAGTCAGCCTCTGCACTGCGTGGACGTGCGAATTCTTATAAAATGCAAGTCAGACTTTTGATAAATGCGTCTTTCTCTGCAATCTCAGCCGCATTTGCGAGGAACTCAGCGATACCGCTGGTGGTCTCCTCGTCAGCCTCATAAAAAACAGCCCATGTGTAGAATACGCATTTTAAATGCTCCATCTCGTCTTCGCCGGCCTTTGCCAGAGCGATCATCTTATCAATGAATTCTTTTTCAGAAACTCCAGTGGTTGGAAATTCTGCTGGTGTAAAATCCATAGCTGCAAACTCCTTTCCTGTGATCCGGACTTGGATCGTAGTGCGTGATGATTCGGGATCCTCACGATCACTTAAGTGTTTTCATATCCGAGCTTCAGGGTGACCAGAGAATCATCATCCAGAACCTCGCCCTTTTTGTAGATATAATCGCGGATCAGCACTTTCAGCTTTTCGTCAACGGCAGGACTCGAATAGATCGTGTCCGGAACCGACTTTACGAATTCCTTGAGATCTGTTCCGGCAGTTCCCTCCGGACACGGAAGCGAAGCCTGACGGCACGCCATGCCGACTGCGCAGGATAATTCCATATGGTTGATTAGTCTCGCCGGTGTCTCAAAATTTTTGATCTTAATTTTCACGGACATCGGGACAAGCGTATGTACCATCGGACGGATCTCCTTTCTGTCCCTCGCGTTCACGGACCATCTTCCAGATCAGGTCGTGCATCCACTGGACGGTCTCCTGAAGCTTTGAATTTTCGTCCTTTAAACGGGCAATTTCGGCTTCCAGTTCCTGGATTTTTGCATCTTTTTCTTCGGACATGGTAAAAACCTCCCTGAAAACTGTATGAGAACAGAACAAGTATAACATCAGAATGGAAACATGTCCAGTGGAGGAGCGGGCAAAACGGGCGGAAAAAGAATGATTGATTCAAGTGTGACTTTGAGATATAATAAACTTTGTTTCTATTTCTGCGAGAAAAATACATAAAAAGAGGAACATGAAATATGAGTTCAGTTTTACTAAAAGCGGGCTGCTTTTTCCTGATCATCCTGATGGGATATGGTCTGAAAAAAATCGGCCTTTTAAGCCAGACGGATCTTCCGGTCTTCTCGAAGCTCGTCACGAAGATCACGCTCCCGGCGGCGATCATCCATAACTTCAGCCAGGCGACCATGGATGTCTCCATGCTGGTGATCGTGCTGATTGGTTTCCTGTGCAGCGGTGCGTATGCGGTGATCGGATACGGACTTTTTGCGAAAGGGACGAGGGATCAGAAGGCGTTTGGCCTCGTAAATGCGTCGGGATACAATATCGGCTGCTTTACGATGCCTTTCGTCCAGGGATTCTTAGGAGCGCCGGGCGTGGCCTGTACCAGCCTTTTTGATACGGGAAACGCGGTGGTCTGTACTGGTGGTTCCTACGCGGTGGCTGTGTCAGTGGCAGGAAAAGGCGGTGCCGGAGATAAGCATCAGATCCGCAGGATCGTGATCCAGCTCTTAAAATCCATCCCGTTTGACTGCTATGTAATTATGACAGCACTGACGATGGCGGGACTCCGTATTCCGGTCTTCATGGACCAGGTAGCTGAGACTGTGGGGAACGCCAACACCTTCCTCTCCATGACTATGATCGGCCTCGGACTGGAGTTACATATGACAAGAGAGCAGACGGGCAGTGTCGCAAAAATCCTGGGAACAAGATTTGCGGTTTCCGCAGTCCTGGCAGTTCTGTTTTACCGGTTTTTGCCGTTCTCCCTGGAGATCCGCAGAACCCTGGCGATCCTGATGTTCGGCCCGGTATCGGCCCTTGGCGTTCCGTACACCTCCATGCTTGAGGGAGATGTGAACCTTGCCAGCGCGGTGAACTCGGCATCAATCATTCTCGGAATCGTGAGCCTGACAGCGGCGATCATCATCTTCTAAGAAATTTATAGTCGTGCATAGGGCGGTATCAGATATACCGCGGAGGCTCTGCATAGCTGTATCACACAAAATAAGGAGGAACACAATGGAATTACGGAACGAAAAGGACGCGCGGTTTATCATCCGGCATCATGTGACGGAAGAAAAGCTGCTTCATCTGGAAAAGGGAGTCCGGAAACTCGGTTTCCAGTCCGGCGGAAAGAGGATCATGTCGATCTTTCTTGGGCTTTTCCTGATCTGCATGGCAGCAAAAGTCGTAATCGGCGGAACGATCGGGGACGCACTCATGATGATCGGCATTCTCTGTGCCATGGGATTCGTGTTTGGAACCTATGCCCTTTTGAAAGGCTGGCTGGACGCGAAAAAGCAGATCCATCTCCAGTTCGAGGCGGGGAGGATGGAAGACAACTATCAATGGGAATACCGCTTCTACGAGGACGGATATGAGGTCATCGGAAAGAATGAGAAATCCCGTGTGCAGTATAAGAACGTGGGACGCCTTATTGATATGTCCGGTATGTATGTGCTGGTGGAGCGCGGAAATGTGGTGCGTTACTTCATGAAAGATGACGTGGTTCAGGGAAATTCCGCGGAGCTTGCGGGATTTCTGACAGAGAAATGTCATCTTCCGATGGAACAGATCACAGTACGATAGGAGGTGCGGGATGGAACCGATATACGCAGTAAAATCTACATATGACGAGGATATGTTTTATCACCAGGTCGTGGCTTCCAAGCCGCGGATGATGCCGAAGGAGGGGGATGGGAAGAAGATCAAGTTCCAGCTTCCTGATTTCGGGCTGAAAGATACATTGATGGCGCTTTTTGTGGGCGCAGCTGTTTACATGGCGTTCGGACAGCTTGAGCAGTCCACGAGGATCCTGCAGGCGGTGCTCTGCGGACTTGTGGCGGCTGTGGTGCTGCGGCGAATGAATGAGAGACAAAACGGGGAGACTTCCGGGAAGAAGGCGAATTCCGTATCGGCTGATAAAAATCAGGCCCTGCAGCTTCTGGAGAGCTCCGGATTAAAGGGTGACCGCTGCACCATGAATTTCTACGAGGACACCTTTACGATGGAGCGGCCGGGCATCATTACGGAGTACCAGTACGAGGGAATCGCATGGATCAAGGAGACCAGCAAGTATTACATGGTCTTTTGGAACAAATCCCTTGCGATCCCTGTGGAGAAGGCGGGATTCTACCGCGGAAAGAAGGAGACATTCGGATCTTTCCTTGAAAAACGGTGCAATAAGGTGATCGAGAAGGTAAGAAACGTATAGAGGGACGAAGGACCATTTCTATATGGAAGTGCATAGCTCCGGACGGCGGAGCGGTGTAAAATAAAATGGAGAGGATCTTTTGGGAATGAAAATTAAAAAAGAAGAGAAAATGCAGATCGAAAAGCTGCCGACACTGAAGTTGAAGTATACACTGGTCGTGCCGTTCATGGGAATCGTGGATGCGCTGACTATGGGAAGCTTCTTTATGAATCCGGCGGCAGATGGAAAACTGCTCATCAAGGCGTTCTATGTGACCTGCGGGATCGCGGGGATTTTATTTGCACTGTGGGGACTTTTGTGGAAGACTACGATTGATGGCAAGACGATCAAGGTAAACCCGGTAATTGGAAAGAAAAAAGTGGTCCCGTTTTCAGATCTGAAAAAAGCGGTTGTTTATAAGAAGAAAAAGACGGGGTCTATCGTGAGCTATGAACTGATCGATAAGAACAACCAGTCCATCGTTACGATCTATCCGCTTATGAAGGACAGCAGTACATTGATGGAGAGATTGAAACGCCTGAAATATCCGGTGGAGGAAGCGTAAGGCAAAAATCCCATCAGGGAAGCTGAACTGGAATGGATTTTTGCGCGTAACTATGAAGGTACTGAATAATTATGCTGGTTTTAGGAAAAATCCCGGGAGAGTGAATACTTCGGGATCTTTCTGCGCATAATGACCTCTGATGAAACAGGAAAAGGAGGCCATTTTATGACGAAACTGGATTGTACCGTGACGACATGCGTCCATAACGCGGAGAAGTGCTGCTGCAAGAGCGGCATCCTCGTGGAGGGAGCACAGGCGAAGAACTGCTGTGATACCTGCTGCGGAAGCTTTGAGGAGAACAGGGGCGGACTTTTTAAGAATCTTTTTAAGACGCCGGAATCAAAGCTTGAGGTGGAATGTGATGTGGCGAACTGTCTCTATAATGATGACCATCAGTGCAGGGCAGAGCGGATCACGATCGCGGGGGACGGCGCCATGGCTGTCGGTCAGACGGAATGTGCAAGCTTTAGGGAGAAGTAGGAATAGAGAAGGGACTGGCTGCGGAGAAAGCTGATGATAGCAAACTGACCGTCGCCGGTTCCTTTTTACTTAGCAGAAAAGTCGTTGTTTTGCCTGAAAGAAAGGCATTGTGGATTTTTGATATGCGTCTGTGAGAAGACAGATCCAAGGGAGAAGTATGAAAGGGCTGTGGAAAATACCGGGCAGAATCGTGGAGGGCTTGAGCCGAAAAAGTATTGGAAATTCCGGGAAAAGTGATTGACAAAACGGAAACGATATAGTAGAATAACATAAGTTGTGAGAGCAACTGACAGGAAAGCAGGTATCCGCCTCACCCTGGCACGAGTAAGTGACCCGGGTTCATAGACATCGGTTTTTATCATGCAGCAGCATGCCAAACCAATGCAGTTACGAGCGGATAGTTACCTATCTGCTTTTTCTTTTCTATCGACATATGTAGAGTATGAGAGTTGGAGGTGTACGGCTATTAGCGAGTTAATGATTAACGAGCAGATCCGTGATAAGGAGGTTCGTTTAATTGGAGAAAATGGTGAGCAGCTTGGAATCATGTCTGCAAAAGACGCTTACAAAATGGCGAGAGATGCAGAACTGGATCTTGTAAAGATTGCTCCGGCAGCGAAGCCGCCGGTATGTAAGATCATTGATTACGGTAAATACAAGTATGAGATGATCCGTAAGGAGAAGGAAGCGAAAAAGAAGCAGAAAACGATCGAGGTGAAAGAAGTGCGTCTTTCCCCGAATATCGATACAAACGATCTTAACACAAAGATCGGATCTGCGAGAAAGTTCATCGAAAAAGGCAACAAGGTAAAAGTAACGCTTCGCTTCCGCGGTCGTGAGATGGCTCATATGAACCAGACAAAGTATATTCTGGATGATTTCGCTGAGAAACTTTCCGATATCGCTGTTGTCGATAAGCCTTCCAAGGTGGAGGGAAGAAGCCTGGTAATGTTTTTAACTGCAAAACGATAAGGGAACAATTTTAAGGAGGAAACAACAATGCCTAAAATGAAAACAAGCAGAGCAGCTGCAAAACGTTTCAAAAAGACCGGAACTGGTCAGTTAGTGAGAAATAAAGCTTATAAGTCCCATATCTTAACTAAGAAATCCACAAAGCGTAAGAGAAATCTTAGAAAAGACATTGTTACTGATGCTACAAACAGCAAGGTAATGAAGAAGATTTTACCGTATTTATAATTTGTTTCGGAATTAAGATTAAGGAGGAAATTAAGCAATGGCAAGAATTAAAGGTGGCTTAAATGCCAAGAAGAGACATAACAGAGTGCTCAAGTTAGCCAAAGGTTACAGAGGGGCTCGTTCCAAACAGTATAGAGTAGCAAAGCAGTCCGTAATGAGAGCTTTAACAAGCTCCTACGCTGGCAGAAAAGAGAGAAAGAGACAGTTCAGACAGCTCTGGATCGCTCGTATCAACGCTGCAGCTAGAATCAACGGCCTTTCTTACAGCAAGTTCATGTACGGCTTAAAGCAGGCTGGTGTTGTTATGAACCGTAAGGTATTATCCGATATGGCTATCAACGACGCAGAGGGCTTTGCAAAGCTTGCTGAGTTAGCAAAAACAAAACTGGCTTAATTAGTCGATGAGAATAGAAAAAACCTTTCCGGTGGAGTGATCTGCCGGGGAGGTTTTTTGCGTTTTTTGGGGAGAGGTTCATAGTGGTGGGAGTTACGCGCCGACGGGCCTCCGGGCGCGGACGCTTCACGGGATTCCGGGAGGGTTCCTCTAAGCTCCCGGAAAAATGCTAAGGGCGGAGGTCCGAGGACACAACTCGCAACTTTCGTTGCTCAAACAAGTGTCCTCGGACCTCCAACGCATTTTCCTGCGAGCCAAGAGGAAACCAGCTCCCTCCACCCAGGCGCGTCCGTGCCCGGAGGCGCTGTGTATTGGCGGGATGAGGGAAGGAAAAGGAAGGGTGTGGAGGGAGAGATGGGATTGGCGAAAGCCAGACGATGCGCGGGGCCCTTTGGGCGCCGCGGCATCGCGAGATTGTTGATGTGAAACTAAAAAAGGCTTAAGTCTTTCGACTTAAGCCTTCGTGCAGAAGAAGGGACTTGAACCCTCATGATATTGCTATCACACGGACCTGAACCGTGCGCGTCTGCCAATTCCGCCACTTCTGCATCTCGTCAGATGACGTATCTCATTGACAAAACATATTATAGTATAAGGCGTGGGATTTGTCAAGAGTTTTTTAAATATTGCTAAAAAAACATTTTTTTTAAAAAATTCAAAAAAGTACTTGTCAAACAGAAAGAACTATGGTATATTAATATGCGTCGGTGAGAGATACAAAATCTTGAAACACCCGATACGCGGAAGTGTCGGAACTGGCAGACGAGCAAGACTAAGGATCTTGTGGTGGTTACATCGTGTGGGTTCAAGTCCCATCTTCCGCACGAAAGACTCAAGTCGAAAGACTTGAGTCTTTTTGCGTTATAGAGAAAATAGCGATAGATGTGGAGAGCCTGGTGATTGAGGTGATGGTACTGGAATTGTCAAATTAATGTATGAATGCGTATTTTGAGGAAAATGCCACGCAAAGTGTAACATGGAGAGAAGGAAGCGCGGTTGCGATGAGCACCAGAGGGAAGCGCTATATTCGGCATTTGTGGGAAGAGCAGGAGAAAAGGCGATGGAAATTTAAGATAGATGATATTTCTGAAGGATGACTGCAGAAGATGTTTTGTGAGATATAGCCGTAGAGATCATTGCATGATATCTTTGGGATGGGTCTTACTGTGGAGATGATCTCTTTAGCGGATTTCGGTTATGCCATGGGATAGAATATAGTACAAATTGAGTAAAAAAAATATGTTATTAAAAAAATAAAAAAAGTTTAAAAAAGTACTTGCCAAACAGAAAGAACTATGATATATTAATATGCGTCGGTGAGAGATACAAAATCTTGAAACACCCGATACGCGGAAGTGTCGGAACTGGCAGACGAGCAAGACTAAGGATCTTGTGGTGGTTACATCGTGTGGGTTCAAGTCCCATCTTCCGCACGAAAGACTCA
>NZ_QWGO01000059.1:8501-9287 GCF_003435535.1 Desulfotomaculum sp. OF05-3
CAAGTCCCATCTTCCGCACGAAAGACTCAAGTCGAGAGACTTGAGTCTTTTTGCGTTATAAAAGCTACTTTTTTCAGGGGTTATGACAAAAGAGTAAGGGACCAATCATTAAATAAACGTGCGAATATGCTTTGCACAGAAAATTTCAACACGCCGCTGTCAGACAGAGAGCGGAAGAGTGCACTGGAGACATGGATCGAGCTGATACGGCCGGGGAGACCATGAAATCGGTAGGCTGCGAATGAACCGATGATGGAAAAATATCAGCTGAGAGGGAAGGAGAGAGGCTGGTATGAGGATCAGGGAGAAGAATACCTCTTCATCAAAGCCCCGGCAGTGAGTTGCGGAGAGTCCGAGAGGAAGAGGGAGAAAAACTCTGTAAACAGGTCAAACTGTGATCATTAAGGGCGATGAGCTTATGAATCAGGCTTGTCGCTTTTTGTTTTGACAATACAAATGATCCGGGGGGAAGTTTTATAGAAATGTAAAGAAAAATCAATAGGTCTGTCATGAAAGTTATGATAAGATATTAGAACAGAGGGACGATTCGGAACGTAATACTGAGATGTGCGCGCGGAAGGATCGGAATACCGGAAAGACATCATACATGACAATAGAAGAGAGGTTTTACATATGCCGGAATTAAGCAGAAGAGTACAGACATTTACAGACTCCGTCATCCGCAGGATGACAAGGATCAACAATATGACACCGGGAAGCATTAACTTAACCTATTGTGCTATTTAATACCAAACGTTTAAAAACTTGTAAAAACCGCAAAGAATC